>NZ_JBRREA010000008.1:0-130111 GCF_056759975.1 Stenotrophomonas sp. STEN031 | reverse complement strand
CAACATACCCCCGGCGGAAGCGGAGGCGGCGTACTACGCCGGCAACACGGGTCACGCCATCGCGGCGTGACTCAAACGAAATGGCCTCCGGAGAAGCCGGGGCGATTCAGTTGTCTTGTTGCCGAACGCAGCCAGAAACTGAAACGGGAGCTCCGCGCGGTCGAAAGCTTGCGCAGCAAGGTCTGATAGCGCCTGTTCGATCTCAACAGCATTCATACAAAGGGGGTTTCCTGCTCATGAAACGACCCAAACAGGTCAGAAAAGTCCACCTTTGATTGTCCCACGTCACCACCGTAGAACAGAAGCCTGGATCACGTGAAACATGCCGGAGTCACCGAATACTAATTCCAGTGCCCACAGGTCATGCTTAGCCTCTTCTCCCGGTGCCTCACAATGTGAGCCGCGGACCGCTCAGATCTCCTGCAATGCTGGCTCAGCAGCGACGCGATCTCGCCTCGCTCCTTGCCTCAGTCGGGGTTCTGAGCACTCGTTTCCCGCCCTGGCCTCACGAGGCACCCTGTCGTCCAGCGCTAGCGCCGTTGTGGCCTGCTCAACCCTTTCTTACGCGCGCCTCTTCTACGGCTCCCAAGGCCCCGCACCCACGTCTGCCTGCTTTGTATGGTAGTGGCACGGGGCCTTACGATTTCATCACCAGCTTCGGAAGGACACCCTGCGCGGCAGTAGCCGCGCAGGGAAGTTTGAAAAAGCCGGTCAAAAAAATTAGCCAACCAACTTTAGAGACGGTTGCCCTTTTACCTTCAACTTGTCCAAGTAGTCCGCCCACGCCTGCATCATCTTCCTGCGCTCAGGCAAGTGCTCCGCCCGATTGTAGGCAGCCTTGATGGGATTTCTTTCAGAGTGAGCAAGCTGTCTTTCGATCGCATCTGATGTCCATCCCATCTCATGAAGCAAAGTGGACGCCATGCTTCGGAAGCCGTGCCCGGTCATATCGTCAGTCCCGTAGCCCAGGCGACGAAGAGCTGCATTGACGGTGTTCTCGCTCATTGGATCCCTTGAACTCCGAACGGACGGAAACACATAGCGTCCATTCCCCGTGACGGGTCGCAGTTCCTCAAGTACTGCAACTGCCTGCTTGGAAAGCGGAACGACGTGAGCTACTCCCATCTTCATTTTCGCTCCAGGGATGTTCCATTGCTTCGCAGCAAGATCGAACTCTACCCACTCCGCCTTACGCAACTCACCCGGACGAGTGAAGACCAGGGGAGCAAAGCGGAGCGCACACTGCGTGACGAACTGCCCCGTGTACCCATCAATTGCCCGCATCAGCTCACCAACCTTCGCCGGATCGGTTATTGACGCGTAGTGCCTATTCTTCGCCGTCTTCAAAGCACCACGAAGAGCACTGGTCGGGTCACGATCCGACCTTCCGGTGGCCACGGCGTAGCGAAAGACCTGCCCACAGATCTGGCGAAGACGTTGCGTGGACTCGATCTTTTCCTGAGCCTCTAATCTGCGCAGCACCGCCAATACCTCAGCAGTGCCAATCTCGTTGATCTGCCTCTTGCCCAACCAAGGGAAGGCATACGTCTCAAGCATCCACGCCGCCTTCTCTCGCGTTGACTGTGCCAAGTCCCCCCGGGACTCGAGCCATTCAATGGCTATCGCTTGGAAGCGGGTATCCACTGACAGCTTGGACGTGAGCTTGCTCAATTGCTTGTGCTCGGAGGGATCATGCCCTGCACGAAGCTTCGCTCTAGCCTGATCCCGGGCTTCACCGGCTTCCTTCAGTGAGACCTCGGGGTACACCCCGATCGCCAGTAGCTTCTCCTTGCCATCCCAGCGGTACTTCATCCGCCAGTACCTCGCACCGTTGGGCATCACGTGCAGGTAGAGGCCTGCTCCTGCTGCCAACTTGTAAGGCTTGTCCTTAGCCTTCGCGTTGCGCGCGGCCATATCTGTCAATTGCTTAGCACCCATTGGGGGTACATCCTCCTTGCTGAACTCCATTTTCCGAAATGTACCCCCACTTGTACCCCCAACGTCGCTGGATGTACGTGGACAAGCTCGGACCAAAGCGCACAAAAAAGCCCGCATTTCTGCGGGCTTAGTATGAATTCTGGACTTGCCTGGACGCCATAGGATCAGGCGATGGTGCCGCTTATCCGAATCGAACGGATGACCTACTGTTTACAAGACAGTTGCTCTACCAACTGAGCTAAAGCGGCAAGGCGTGTTACGTGCTGCGGTTGCGCGATGGTAGCGCTGCAACCTGGGGAAAGCCCAGCCGAGACCGGTGCTTCCCGATCCCCGCCGTGGCGGGGCGCGCCATTCTACCGCAGACGCGCGCAATCCAACGACTGTTGTTGGGCCGCAGCGGCACGCTGCTTCAGGCTGGCCGGGGTGGCGGCACCGGCGGTAGCAGTGTCCACCCACCAGCTGGGGGCGATTTCGGTGCCACTGGCGGCCAGTTTGGCCGGGAAGCCGGCGGCGGTCAGGCTGGCCAGGCGGCGTTCGGCGCCTTCTCGGTTGCGGTACTGGCCCAAGGCAACGGCATTGGCTTCCTCGCCCTGGGAGACGATGAAGTAATCGCTGAAACCGGCCTCGACGATGCGCTTGGCCGTGGCCTGGGCCTCCTCGCGCGAGGCGGCCGGGGCGATCAGCACCCGGTAGCTGCTGGCTGCCTTGCCGGGCACTTCGCGCAGGCGCGGGCGTGCGGCATCGGCGCCCAGTGCGCTCATCGCCGCCTGCGCCTGCGCCTGCGTGGCGTAGGGACCCAGGCTGGCGCATTGCACCACGGCTGGCGGCCTGATTTCGGCGGGCTGGTTCTCGGCGGGCTTGGCCGGCTCGGGCTTGGCTTCGACCGCTGCAGTGGCCGCTGGCGGCAGTGCCGCCGGCTTGGCTTCCGCAGCTGCGGCCACAGCAGGTGCCGCGGTGAGCGGTGCAGTCGCGGAAACCTCGGTTCCAGCAGCGACCGGGGCTGCTGGACCGACGTTGCCTGGCGCCGGCGAAGGAAGCACTTCCAGGCTGGCGACGCCGGGCTCGGCAGGCGACACGACAGCGACGGGCTCAGCGCGCGGCGCCATCCACCATAGCGCGACACCTACGTTGAGGATGGCCAGCAGGACGATAAGGAGACGGGTCAGCATGCGGTGATCCTACCGGTCACACGCGCCGTGGTGAACAGCCCAGCGCGCAAGCCCATCCAGCACCAATGCCGGTCGGTAGTCGGCGTCGGGCAGCAAGGGCAGCAACGGCAACGCGCCGCCACCATGCACCACCAAGGCCGGCGCACTGCCCAGCAGTACCTGCGCCTGGCGCAGGCTGCGCTCGACCAGTGCCACGGCGGCACCATCGCAGCCGGACGCAAGCGCATCGGCGGTGTCGTTGGCGAACTCGGCGTAGTCACCGCCCGTGGCGGGCAGTTGCATGGCGCGTGCGTGCAGGGCTTCACGCATCACCGTTGGCGACGCACCAATGCGGCCACCACGGTGCAGGCCATCCACGTCGATCAGATCGATGGTAAGGGCGGTGCCGACACCGACCACCAGCACCGAGTGCTGTGCCGGTGCCACCGCCAGCAATCCCAGGAAACGGTCCACGCCGAATTTCTCGGGGCGCGCATAGGCCACGGTTACGCCCGCACAGTGCGGCAGGGTCTTGGCCACCTGCACCTTGGCGAAGCGGGCCTGCAGTATCTGCATGACTTCTTCGGTCAAGGTCGCCGAAGCAACGCTGGCTACCCAGGCGGTATCGCCTTGCGGCAGGGCTTCCAACGCGCTGGCAGTCATCGCCTCGGCGCCATGCGCCCAGGCCTGCACGCTACCGGCGCGAGTACCGTGCAGCGATGCGAATTTGAAACGCGAGTTACCCAGGTCAAACAACCAATCGCTCATGCCGCCCTCACGCTGACTTCGCCGGCATGGAAACAGGTTTCCCGCCCTTCAATTTCCACCCGCAACGCGCCGTCCTCGGCCAACCCACAGGCCACGCCATCGTGCAGTACACCGGCCTCCTCCACCCGCACCGCGCGGCCCTGGAGTACATCCATGGTCGCGTAGCGTGGCAGGAACGGCGCCAGGCCATGCTGCTCGAACTGTTCCAGTGCCGGCAGCAGCGAAGCCAACAAGGCCGCCACCACGGTGTTGCGCGATACCTCGGCGCCGGCCAGCGTATCCAGATCGGTCCAGGGCTGGCTGATGTCGGCAGCGCTGGCCTGCGGCATGCGCACGTTCAAACCCAGTCCGATCACCGCCCGCGCCGGCCCGGCGAATTCGCCACCACCTTCCACCAACAGGCCACCGAGCTTATGGCCGTCCACGACCACGTCATTGGGCCATTTCAACCCGGCATGCTTGAAACCCAGCGCATGCAGCGCCTCCACCACCGCCACGCCGACCGCCAGGCTCAGCCCGCCCATCCGCGACAGGCCGCCGCCGAAGCCGCGCGACAGTGAAAGATAGATGTGTGCGGCCAGCGGCGAGGCCCAATGGCGGCCGCGACGGCCGCGGCCTCCGGTCTGGCGTTCGGCCAGCAGCACCGCGGTTCCGCGCTCAGGTGCGCTGCGCTGCAGCAATTCGGTGTTGGTCGAGCTCAAAGTCCACGCTGTTTCCAACCCGGACAGCAGCGGCAGTACCGCCGCCGGCAGGGCTGTGCGGATCTGTTGCGGGTCCAGCAATTCCAGCGGCTGGGCCAGCCGATAGCCGTCGCCAGCGCGCCCTTCGATCACCACGCCAGCGGCGCGCAGCCCTTGAATACGCTTCCAGACGGCCGCCCGGGTCAATCCCAGCTCACGCGCCAGCGCGTCGCCGGACAACGCCCCGGCACCCAGCTTGGCCAGCAATTGGCGGTCATCCACAGCAGCTTCCTCACAACAGACCGGGAAATTATGCGGCAAGGCCCGGGGAGCGCCCAGCGTCGGCTCCCAATTCCGGAGAAAAAGCAGGCTAGAATCGGAAATTCGCCCGCCCTTGGATGTTGACGATGCGCCACCTCGCTCATTGCCTGATCCTGCTGCTGGCGCCGGTTGCAGCGCAGGCTTCGGACGCGCTCGGCGGCGCTGGCCAAAGTGCGTGCAGCTACGCGCCGGCCGAAGTGGAGCGGGTGGCGGCCCCGGCCGCCGCGGTTGGCATTGCCAACGCCCCGCCGGCCACCCCCGCACCGGCCAAGACCGCTACCCCCCGTGCTGCTGCCGGTGGTGGCAGCGATGAGGATCTGCTGCCGCGCCTGCGTGCACCGCGCTGGCACCGCTTGTTGCCCGGGATGTTCCGCTGATCCAGTCGTTGCTGCGCTGGTGGCAGCGCACGCCGCCTCCACTTGATGACGCACTCTGGCAGCAGACCTGCCGGCACTGCCTGTGGTTGTCCACGTTGTCCGCCGAGCGCGAGCGCAAGCTGCGGGCGCTGGTGGAGCTGTTCCTGCAGCGCAAGACCATCACCCCGGTTGCCGGGCTGGAGCTGGATGCCGGCCAGCGCATGCTGCTGGCAGCGCTGTGCTGCCTGCCGCTGATCGAGTTCGGTCGCGAAGGCCTGCATGGCTGGTCGGAACTGGTGGTCTACCCGGATGCGTTCCGCGTGCGCCAGACCCATACCGATGCGGCCGGGGTATTGCACGAGTGGGACGACGAGCTGATCGGCGAGGCCTGGGGCAGCGGCCCGCTGATCCTGTCGTGGGCCGATGTGCAGGCTGACATCGCCGATCCGCAGGCCGGCTTCTGCGTGGCCGTGCATGAAATGGCGCACAAGATCGATGCGCTGGATGGCGCCATCGATGGCACACCGCCGCTGCCGCGCGAATGGCAGCGGCAATGGGCGCGGGATTTCCAGCAGGCCTATGACGCGTTCTGCGCGCAGGTGGATGCGGAGGTCGAAACCGTGATTGACCCCTATGCGGCGGAAGCGCCGGAGGAGTTTTTTGCGGTAGTCAGTGAGTACCACTTCTCCGCACCGGAACTGCTGGTGCAGACGATGCCGGCAGTGGCAGCGCATCTGCGGCGGCTTTACGGACCGGTTGAAGCCGGGCTGCGGTAGAGCAAGGTGTAACGGCGCGCGATAAATCGCCCGCCTTGGTGAGATAAATGGCCCCCGGCGAAAATTGCCGGGGGCGCAAGGATATTGCACGAGCGGCAATACTACCCGCGACCTGCCGATAGCGCCGGCCTGTCGAATGCCGGTTCCCAGGTCGCCAAGGATTCGTCCTGCGGCGCCCTCACCAGCTGTCCTGCCGCCACGTCATCGATTACCCCGCCCAATAGCCGGATGCCCATCGGCCCCAGCTCACGCCGCCATAGGCTCTCCGCGCTGTCGTCAGGGTGGACATGGCACCAGTCCTGCGCCGCGATGGGACCGCCGTCCGCACGATCCGTCATCCAATACACGGTTCCCCCTGCCACCTGGTCGCGCATGTGGATCGTCCAACGCACGGCATCGCGGCCTCGGTGCCGAGGCAACAGGCTGGGGTGGTATCCGATGGCCCCGAACCGCGCCCGCCCCCGGGTGTCCTTTCGGATGAAGCAGTGGGCATGAGCCGCCACGATCAAATCCACGCCGGGCGGTACCCAAGAGGGCGCCAGAATGCGCCCAGGATCCCCCACCGGGATGCCGGCATTGACGGCCGCCAGATGGAGCCGGCCGCCACCTGGCGTCGCTACGGACGCCACGTCATGACCATGATCGAGCAGCAGCGCCAGCACCTCGCTACCCAGCCACGATTGGCCTATCAGCATCACACGCATGCGGCGGCCTCCCCGAGGTAGCGGAAGCCCTGCACGGCCCGGAAGTGCCCGCCATATCCACTACCCGCTGCAGCCATACGGCCGCGCTTTCTCGATTCGAGCATCGTTTTTGCACTGCTCGCCTTGTTCCCCCCCACCAGCGCTGCACTGACCTGCGTCCAGCCCGGTAGGCGCCGTAGCGCCGCGCACAGCCCGGGGTGGCTGGTATGGAACAGCGTGGGCACCCTGATGCCATACCGATTGTTTCCCTGCAGCCACCGTTCGCACACGGCCTGCAGGAAGCGAAGGCCGATACCAGCTCCCTGCCACTCGGGCAGCACCACCAATCTGCAGGCACGCGCTTCGACCATCCCCGCACGGGTACCTACGGCGACGTGGGCGACCGGCTTACCGGCAACGGTGGCCACGTAGTAGGTCGCTGCGATCATGGGTGGCAACTTCAGATAGTGATGCGGCTCAAATGCCGCCCAATGGCGGGAATCGGATTCCCATAGGTCGAACTCGATGGCCGGTCTGCGTCGAAGACGCCTCCCGGCCACGGCGCGCTCGAAAGCGCCCGAGGCCGTGTCGAAGATCCAATCCGGCTCGATCCAGTCCAGCACGTCGTAGTGGCACGACAGCAACACCGCCTGGCCGGGACCGCGCCGCCACGCCTTGGCGAATGCCATCGCCCCAACTTGGGCTATCTGGCGATCCACCACGCTGCTGAACTCGTCCACCACCGCCCTGGACGGCCGCTCCGCGATCAGCCGCGCCAGGTCGGCCCGGAACTGCTCGCCTTTCGACAGCACCTGGTAAGGCCGCAGCCATGCAGGCACCGAACCGAGACCGACAGCAGACAGCGCCGCCGGCACCGTATCGAAGGCGGCGTCCGAGGCGATGGCGTCGATGATCGGTGCGTCTTTCGGCCAGCGCGGCCGCCAAAGAGCACCAGGCCCGAACACGCGCGCGCCGATGCTGGTCTTGCCCGACCCCGAGGGCCCGACGACGACTCCCACCTGCCAGCAGTCGTCGTCGATCGGCAGCTCGGTCGAAAGGCGGAACTCAGCACCGGACTCGCAGTTGAACAGCGACTTGACCCGCGCGGCCCGGTAACTCTGGAAGTCGGCGCAGGAATGGTTGACCTCGATCTTCATACGGTCACCACCTTCAGCCGCTTGAAGCCCGCACGCTGCAGGCGGGCGTATGCCTTGGCCTGGGCGGGCTCGTCGTCGCACACCACGACAATGCCGAACTGCTGCTTGTACTTGTAGCCGTTCCGGCCGGGGGACTTCTTCGCGGCCTTTGTCGGGGCCGCTGCCGTCTTGCTTTGCATGTCTCACCTTCTGCGATGGGTATCGCCGAGACTGCAGCCGCTTCGCGGAGCAGCAGGGCCTCGGCCAATGCCACCTGGTGAGATCAGGTGTGTTGCGGCGGCGGTTCGGCACTTGCCGGTGTCGAACCGCCGCCCTGTTTTTACTTGGTAGGAAATGGTCCGGCAGGCGGGATGAAATCGCCTGTGTAGCGCGCCACACCCTTTGTGACGCGCAACGAATCAATGTGGCCGTTCACCCATTGATTGTTTGTGTTTCCGCCTATTTTGAATGGCCCAGTAGATGTGAATATTGGACCGGTCAGGGTCTTCTCGGCCACTTTCAGCCCTCCCAAAAAAAGGCGGAAAACATTGCCCTCGCGTGAGCACGCGATGTGGTACCACTGCCCAGCTACTATCGCTGCATCCTTGAAAACACTGCGGTCACTCAAATATGTGCCAGAGACCGTAGATCCAAAATTCAAGCCGCCGCCAGCGTACGAACAAAGCGTCCACGCGAGCTGTGATGTACCGTCCCACTGACCGATCATGTGTTGCGTGCTAACCGGGTTCACAGCGGCTCGATACCAGCACTCTGCCGTGAAATCCCCGCTACCGAACTGCAAAGCCGTCTTGGCCGGCGTCTGCAAGTAGTCGCCGCTGCCGTCGAAGACAGCCGCCGCAGTCCCGTGCAGCTTCATTGATGTGTCCAGCTTCACGTTGCCGAAGGGCGTCCAGACATTGCCCTTCTCATCAGCAAAAGACGTGCTTCCTTGGCTGCCGTTGAACTGAAGCAGCGCTACTACCTGCGAATAGAACGGGTCAACTTCTGAGGGAGCTGAAGCAATTAGAAGGCGGCGCAATGTCATGGAACCTCCTGCATTGCGTACTCCACCGTGGTCCCATCATTCATCGTCTTGTACGACAGGACAGTCACGCCATTGGCCGCTGCGTTCACAGCGGTATCACTGCCCCCCAGCGGCTTGAAGGACGGCGGAAGGGCAAGCGTTTTCCCGCCGGAGGCCGGCTGCACGATGCGAATCTCGCCTTCCGTCGCATAACCAGCCGGTGCAAGGTTGGACAACGACAGGGTTGCGTTCTCCCCAAGCACCAGGGTGTGGTTCCGATGCAGCCCGTTGCCACAATCAATGGTCGCTGCGCCAGCGACCACCGCGACCGAGTGAACCTGCAGGCCGAGCAACTGTAGGACAGGAATCTTGATATCCGTGCCCGCCGCGACCGGGTCGCCTCCGGTGGCCGTGCTAGCGGCAACCGAAGTTGCCGGAATGACCTCGGTACCAGCCAAGGTGGCGAGCTGTGGGTTTGCATCAAAGCGTTTCATGGCCATCGTTCTATCCGTTGTAAATGTCGCCGCTCTGGTCGGCATAAACATCGCCGCTCTGGTCGACGTAATCGCTGTAGGGAGTGACTCGGTAATCGCATTCGATGACCTGCATTTGCCAGCTTGCTATGCCATCACGGATAGCTTCGATTTCTACGCGTAGCGGCCCATCTGCAGTTGGAGCGTAGCTGGCACTAGTACCGGTAGCGCCAGAGGCTGTGTGGGCCAAGACCCCACCCAAGAACCACCGCACTGTGTACGTCACGCCGGGCTCGGGGCCAATGCTCCCGATGCTCTGGTCGATGAGCTGATCAGCTTGGGCCAGACGGTCCCGGTGTACCCAGGCAACCTCCGCGATTTCAAAAATTTCAACCGGCGCTGCAGAACCATTGATGGTTGCGCGCGCAGGTGGATAGGGGCGAGCCTGGCGCCCAGAGAAGGTGACGGAAAGCGGGGTTGCTTCTTCGACCGCAAGCTGCCCACGTCCTGTGTTGGTCAGGAGCTTCAGAGCAATCGTTTCGGTGTCGGTGTATTCAATGAGATCGGATGACGCCGCATCGTCATAGAACCAGACAATTGATCCACCCATGTGCTTCGCGGCCACAGTGTCCGCGCACCCGCGCCCCAAAGTGACGGAACCCTCCCCGATAGCATCAACGCGCACGAGTTCAGCGTCCCAAAGCGCGGCCGAACCGATAGTTACCTGGTCTGGGCGAATGAACGCAGTGAGCGGAACCACAGCCTGGTCAGGCAGAAGCAGGTCCAGCAGCGGGTCCCCCGCGACAATGGCCATCGGGCACCAGTCACCGATCTGACCGCCTTCATAGCCCCCACCCGCGCTCTGCACAGCCAATTCATAGCTTCGTCCACCTTCCGTGGGCTGGCCCGCAACAGTCAGCAGGTAGCCGGCGTCCGCCGGCATGACATCCATATTTGCCCGGTCAATGCGCTGCACCAACTCAATGTATGGGGCTTCAAACGCGGCCTGTGCCGTGATCGGGTATGGCGTTGGATCTGGCCGTGTGTCAACGCCAGGCTCCACGTCGACGAAGGCCGTTGCAGGCAGGCTGTAAATATCCTGGGCGGCAGCGAACTTGACTGCGCCGCTCTTCAATGTCCCGGCTTGAACCTCACCAAGCAGGAACACCATGTCGGCGATGCGACGTTTGGGTGCTTTTAGTCGGAAGTACTGGTTTGGTCGAATATCTCGCAAGTCATCGGGGATCAAAGAGAGGTCCACGACGACCTTCGGCGTACACATTGAACGGAGGTCCCGTTCAGCGATCAGTGACGCCAAGGCCCCTGTAGGTATCTCCGGGTACTCGGTTACTTGGTGGATCGTGCCGAAAACGTCGATCAACCCCAACGCCTGGGCAGGAGGCGTAACGATTTCTTCCTTTGTTTCGGGGTCGAAGTACTTGACGCTCAAACTATTGATAGCTCCGTCGAGCGTGGCCGGCTGCAGGTTGAAGTCAAGAATGTCGTCATCAGTGATGACCGGAAGATTCGCTATTTCATAGTCCCCGCGAGCAAGGTCGAGGTAGTACTGCCCGTCTATGAGGCTGCGGCTGACACCACCACCAATAAGCTTGCAAATCCGCTGCTCGAACTCTTCCAGGCTCTCTGATGAAGGGTCAAATTCCCAACAGATGCCGAATCCTTCCGCATGCAGCTTGTCAGCTGCAGCCCGGTAGCTGGCGTCGTTCATGTTTTCGATAGGCTCGCGCCCGATGTCAGAATGCGTCCTCGCGTAGTAGAGCGCGTGCGCCGGGTTCATTGCCGTCAACCCACGCGACCTCAAACGTATGCGCAGCGATAGCCCCCCGCGATTGAAAAGCACGTTGTCCGGCAGATAGATCCAATAGGAGGTTGAGCCCGTCAAGAGAACCGGAGGGGCTGCCACGGCAGCCGCCTTGGCCGCTTCTGCAGTCATGGAACTATCCGTACGAAATGACGAATAGACACCCTCCGCGTTGCGAACGCGGAAGGCACTCCACCAGAGGGGGTCTGTCACAGGGCCGCTGTAGTACCCAGGATCTGTGCCGTATCCCAACCACCGCGACCACGCCAGGTGCTGGCCGCCCAACGCTTGGGTTATCTCAACGGTGTCATCCGGTTTCAAGCCCCCGATGAAGTAAGCATCAACTGAACCCTCAGGTTCCTGAGCGGCGTTATTCGCATCAAAATCAACCGTCTCAGCGATGACGTGCCACGCTGGAGGCGCGTTCGTAGGCATAAAGATGGCCGCCCTCTCTGGATACCAGCAAGGCCTGTCCCAGCCCTGCAGGATCTTTCGCACCTTGTAGCTGGCCTTTTGCGGGTACGGGCTCATTGCTCCGTATTTCCCCCCCTTGAAAGCAAGGGTCGTCAGACCACGCCAAGCAGGCTGCTGGGGTCCGAACACACTCTTCAAATAGGCATTCGGCTGCTGCCCAGGTTCGCCGAACATCAGGTCGACGTCGCCAACGATGCCGCCTTGGTCTTTCTCACCGCCCCACAGGTTCGGGGCATTGATACTGATGGTCTGGCTGCAAGTTGCCTCGCCTTTCCACGCGGGTGCATCGCCGCCGCGAAATTCAAGAAAAGCGTCAATCTCGCCGACACAGATGCCGGCGTGATATGCCGGCAAGTACCAGTAACCGACAGTTACCTTTTTGCTTTTACCGCCCATTGCGGCCCTCACTCTCTCGCGCCCACGCAACAAGCGCTAGCGCGAGACCATCGCCAGTTTGCTCAAGCTTTGCAGCGGGTATCCCTCCGGCAACGAAGGCGCTCCAATCCAGACCATGCCGCTCGAAGAACGCTTTAGCACCACTACGGCAAAAGCCACGTCTTCTACTGAAGCCTTGAATCGTGAAGAGGTGGCGTGTCGTGACGATCAGATCGCTCACTTTTTACCGCCCTTCGTCTTGATCGGAATGGTGCCAACCACTTTCCAGGCCAGCAGGAATGAGTCATCGACCCATCGGGTTCCACCGATATGCCTGACCGCCAGTCCATCGTTGACAACAGGGGCGGCACCTGCCTGCGGCTTCGGACTTTCCGTCTTGGGCCGCATTGAGTACGCCACGGCCGCTGCAACGATGGCGATGACCAGTTGCACCACCCACCAGTAGACGGCTTTGGCGGGCTCACCAGCAGGCGCAGGCAGCAAGGAGGCCATTGCGATGCCTATGAACTGCACGATGATGACCAGTATCGCCATGCAGAAGACGATGACATTCGCTGCATGGCCTGACTTGGTGTCCATCCACCAGTAGCGCAGCTGCCAGCGATAGACATGGGCCTTCTTGCGGCAGTGTTGGATAAGGTTCATCCCCACGACATCGATACTCCATCCATCGGATTCTTGACTGGCTTGTAGACGCTGCCACCGTAGTTGTCGGTGTTGTCTCTTGCCTCACAGCCCGCCCACGTGCGCGGGCAACTTGGCCAGGCGTTGACGGCCATTCCTGTTTGCAGGCCGGAAGCTCCGAACAACAGGGCGATGCTGTCGCCGGTATGCCCAATGATCGAGCGCCGCTCGAGGAGCCCCGCGGCGCTTGTCCAAGTGATATACCCACCACCGAGGCTGAAGGGCACGGCGGAAAACTCTGCCGCCTTAACCGTCGCCCCAGCCACATCGGCGGCCACCGCTTCGACCCTGAAGGCATCAAGGCTCAGATTGCAGCCCCGTGGACCAGTGGAATACGGTGTCTTCCAGCACCCGCGCTGCCACTTCGGCCCCTGATTGCGAGCACGGGAAAATCCATTGCTCGGTTCGCAGACAAGCTCCATCGCAGTGTCGGAGAGCTTGGGCTGTGTCACCTCGCCCATCCACTCGACTGCCGGCGCTGCTCCAGTGCCCTCGTCATATGCCAGACAGACGACATTGATCGTGTCTGTTGGGATATACGGCCACCAGTTGTCGCCCAGCACCTGGGTGGCGGGATACTCAGGTGCCGCCGGGTCCAGCAGGTACGCGAACTTAATGTTCAGCTTGTCTTTTGCGCGCTCAGCCGTCTGCTTGATCTCACCCCGTTCGATCTGTGCGCTGAGATAGGTGTTGCCGCCAATGACCAGGTCGCGGTCAGCAGTGCAGTAGCGCCAGGTGAGGAGCTGGCGGGTAAAGACGAACAGGTGAACAGGCTTGCGACCGAAGCGATTAGAGGGCATCGGGCACCACCGCTTGCCACCCGAGAGTGGCCTTCGCCAGACCGTCGACGTCGGTGACGTGCTCGATCTCGACCTCGTCGCTGGCAAGCGAGCACAGAGCGAGGAAAGAGATCAGGCGGATCCGCGTTGCTGGGATCGCGGTGCTGGCCAGCGGCTGGTCCAGCACTATCGTCTCTGTGGTGACGCCAGCCGTGGCACCAATGATTCGGCGGTACAGCACGGTCCCATCCTGCAGCTCGATTCGCAGGCTGCCACGGTTGGGGCGGCCGAGCCCATAGAGCGTATAGCCGACCCTTTCGACCTGCAGCGCGGGGCTGTTGGCCAACACCGTGCCGATCGGCCGCAGGTCCGCAGCCCAGCTCGGCAACCACATGGGCATGGCGCGGCCAGAAAGCGTGTAGAGCAGTGAACGAAACCAGGTGTGTCGCGCTCGGCCGCGAAGCTTCCAAGTACTTTTCTGTGTCCGCAGGCCCGCGCGCGCAAGATCATGCACGAAGGGCAGCGCAGTCCCGTAATCCACATTTTGCAGGAGACGCTCCACACTGCTGTCCGGGTCGGTGCTTTCATCCGGCCGGGCATCCAGTACCGGGTGGCCAAGGTGCATGGTCAGTTCGGCAAGCGCTGGCCAGCTGCAGGCCTCAGCGATATCAAAGCTCAACGTGCTGCGGCTTACATCATCGCTGCGCATCGTTTCTTCCGGACTGCCAGCGAGACGGGCACGGCGCAGCGGATACAACCGCGTACCCGCAGCGGTAGCCTGCGTGGGTGTCGTCACGGCCAGTTGCAGGTGATCGCCTGCGACCTGGTCGATATCGACTACATCCCAGCGGGTGGCGTCGGTATAAATCAGCGCCTTGCCACCGGCAGAAAAATCACGGCCTGTGGGATCACATGGAATGTGAAGAGTGCCGGCGGGTATCGACATCGCCAGACGCTGAACGTCTGGCCAGATCGGCAGCAACCAGGGGCCGGAATAGCCCGCTAGCAGCATCGCAGCAAGGCGCCTGGTGCCGGCATTGGCACCCACGCGGAATGAGAACGCGCGGCGGGGGGTCAGACGCAGGCTGCGGTGATATGTACGCGCCGTGGCCGTGGCTCGCAGCACCTCCGTTGACCACGCCAAGGACTCCTGCACACCCTCAGACCAGTTTGGACGCACCGGCCAGATCGGGAGCGTTCCTGCGGTGAAGCCCATGATCAGCTCCACTCCGCTTGAATGGACTGACCGTTCTGCCCGGCATAGTTGACGACGGCCTTCTCGATTGTCGGGTGGTTGGCCAGCGCCTGCGCCAGCGAGTCCAGGTCAAAGTAGTTGTACAGGTGCATGCTGTTATTAACTGCAGGAGCGCGGCTGGCCACACCCTCGCCAAACTGGCCCCGGGGCTCCGGGCCGGCGGTGATCACGCCGCCTTCGGCATATGAGCGCCAGTCGTCGACGGCGGCCATGCCGCGCTGATTGAAGTCCTCCAGGAACGCGTACGCGCCTGGCTGGCTGGCGGCGGCATAGCGAACCATGAACTCGCCCGCCGAACCCCAAAGGGGTACGTCATCGCTGGTGCCGGTGCCGGCCCCGGTTATGCGGCCGCCGGTGGCGTAGCTTCCTACGTTCACACTTTTGATCTGCGCGAGAATGCCCATGCCTTGAGCAATAGCTCCGGCGATGATCGGAATGTTGTACGGCCAGCCGCCTGCTTGTTTGCTGGCCTCGGCCGCATTCTGGTAGACCGCGATAAGCGCCTGGGCCGTGGCGAAACCTTTGGAGACAGCAAACAGCACTTGATAGGTCTTGCTTTGTTCACCGGCGAAGGTGCGGGCAAAATCAGCCATCTGGGCAAATGCGTTTGATACCTGCATCAGGCGCATCTGGCTTTCAGCGATGGCCAGATTGTTGAGTGACTGCTGGTGCTGCGCTTCCAGCGCTTCGGATTGCTCGTGCCAATAAGCCTGGTCAGCGTTCTCCTGCTGCAGTGCTGCGTTGATTATCTCGCGCCGCATCTCATATTGCTGTTGCAGCTGAAGCTGCATGTCAGCCATACGATCAGCCTCCGGATCGCCGATGCCGAATTGGTACAGTTCTCCTCTGAAGTCAGGCAGCGGCTTCATCGCTACATCACCTATGCGATGTAATGCGGCTTGATAGCCTCCCGCGATGTCAACGCCTTGGGCCAAGGCTTCGTTTAGCAGTTTGATCTGATTGATAACTCCATCAACTGCGGCTTCAGTGGGTGTACGAAGGCGCTCCTGCAGCTGCTCGTAGGCGCGCTCGGTCTTTTCGAACTCCCGGCGCTTCTCTTCCTCCGCCACGCGCTCGGCCTGCCGCTGGTCGACCAGGCGGGCCGCATCGATCAGAGCGGCTTTGGCTGCCGCGGATGCGGCCCGATAGCCGCCATTTTCGATCTCGAACCGGATCGCGGCTTCCTTGCTGGCACGCTTCTGACCTTCCTCAATCGCACCGAGCATTGCAGCTTCCTTCTGCAAGCTCTGCAGTTCGCGCTGGGCACTCTCTTCCGCACGCTGGGCATCGGTCTTCTTCTGCTCGCCCCGGCTCTTTCCCTTCGCTGCGTAGTCGGCCTCGATCAAGGCGATGCGCTTAGTAGCTTCCTCTTGGCTGATGATCTTGCGGTTGACTTGCTCGTTGACCGCATCGATCTCCCGCTTCTTTTTTGCGCTGTCGTTGAGGTAGCGGACTTCGGCACCAAAGAAGGCCTTGCGCTCCTCCTCACGCTTCTTCTCTGCCTCGCGCTTGGCCAGCTCCGCTTCGGAGTCCACAGTATCCGCCGGGGCGCTGGCAGCCTGATTCCGGGCGGAGTTCAAAGCATCCAGCTCCGCCTGTAGACGTTTTACCTGCCCCTCGGTATCGGCGAGCGGCTCATGTCCGGTGCCGATGGTCGAGCGCAGGTAATTGATCTTCTGTTGCAACTCGAGGGCGCGCTGCGCGTCCGGCATATCGCGGAACAGGTCCTTGGCACCGTCGTAGGTCTCGGCAAGGGCCTGTTTCAGGTCACGCCAGCGCGCCGCTAACCAGGTCACGTTCTCGCCGATCCGGGGCGTGCGCTCTTCGATCAAGCCTGCATAGAGGCGGAATGCTTCGGAGACAGCATCTTGCTGCTTGCCCTGTTCAACCAGGGTCTCGATGTTTCTTAGCTGTTCCTGCGTCAGGAAGTTCTGCGTGCTATTGAGCTCCAGCAGCGCTGCAACCGGGTCCTTGCGCAGCTTCTGGAAGGCAGCAATGGTCTGTTCCACACTGCCAGCCGCTGACGCCCGCATGCGTTCAGCAGCGGTGCCGATCAATTCGATCTGTTCGGCGGTGAACTGCCCCGTCGCGGCCACCTGTTCCAGCGTCTCAATGGCGCTGGACATGGTTACGCCTTCGAGCTTGTCCAGCTCAAAGCCCATGTCCTGCAACATGCCAACGGTCAGGGCCATACCGCCCGAGCGGCCGCCGAGCATAGTGACCGCGCTGTCCAGGCTGTCCAGCTCTGCTGCCGCCTGGTAAGCGGCGGCCCCCATCATGGCGATGGCACCTGCACCCGCCACTGCAGCAGTCGCGGCGATTGAAATGGTTCCGGCTAATGCCTGACCTGCCGGCACAACGCCGCCGAAGCTGTCCTTTAACTGGCCACCCTGTTGAATAGCCACCATGAAAGGCGTTTGCCCACTGGCCAGACCTGTCACGATGTCCGTGATCTGCATCGGCAGCTGGCGCATCGCCATGGAGTGCTGGGCGGCGCTAATTGCGCCCTTTTGCTGGATGGCCGCTGTCTTCTGGGTCGCTGCGCCCAAGGCGGTCTGTCCGGCTGCCGCAGCCTTGGCTGATGTTGCGTTGCCCTGGTTGGCGCTGCTGTTCTTGGTCGAAGCTGTGGCGGCGCTATTAAGACCCTGAGCAGCGTTCTGGCCGGCCCCCTTCAGGCCATCAAGCTGCTGATCCAGCGCCGCAACCTCCTGCACCGCATCGTCGAGGTCGGTTGCGATGCGCAGCGCGACATTCATGGTGCGGGTATTCATTGCAGGTCAGTCCTCGGTATCTCTAAGTTCTTGCAGGTGTTTCTCGGCAGGTTTTCCGCCCACCATCGCCGCGGCGATATCGACAAGGTTCCTGCGCCGCTCTCGGCGCTCCTGAGCTTGTTCCTCCCGGAAGAACGCTTGGATCTGTCGGTAGGTGTAGCGCCGGCCGATCTCGTCCGGTGTGCGGCCGTAGCCGGCGCGAATCAGGGTGGCGTAGAGCTGGATGAAGCCGACAGGCGTGCCAGCTCCCGGAACTCGACGAACCGGCGGGTAAAAAAACCCCGATTGGCACCCCACCAGGCCTCCATGAGGGCATTGCCCTCGATGTCATCCAGCCCGCCTACGAACTTCGCGTTCACGGCGACCTGCTCGGCGAATGCCTGCAGTTCGGCCGGGTCTTCCGGATAGGCCGTGAACGACTGCGCCATCAGCCACTGCAGGGTGATCGCGTTCTTGGCCAGCACCTGGCGGACCAGCAGCGCGGGCCGCGGGCCTGAGCTGCGGTCGAACAGCGCGTAGAGATCTGCCAGCAATCCCTTGATCTGCGGCTGGAGGTTCAGGCCCTCGATGTAGGTGTATTCGCGCAGCGTGAGAACCCGATCCCGCACCCGAAGATTGTTCTCCGGGTGCATGACATTCAGCTCGTCCACAGGCGCTGACGGTGACGCGTCGGCGCCGGGACGTACTGCTCCCACATCCTCTGGCTTGGGGATCTTCCGGGCCATTACGCGCTACCCAGCACGAACTTGCCGAGCGGGAAGTTCACGTCGGTGCCGTCGTACAAGGCCTCGCCTTCCAGGTCCATCGTGCCGGCGCCCGCGTTATTGATCATCGAGAAGCTACCGGTGGGCTTGGTGGTGTGGCGCGGGATCTCCAGGTACGCGCGGGACTTGCTGATTGTGTCGATGCCATCAAACACCAGCCAATGATCATCCGGGCGCGATGACAGCAGCGAAAGCGCATTGCTGGCGGCATGGCTGTAGCTGGCACTGATCGGCTGGGTGATACCGGTCAGATCCAGCAACTGGCCGTGGCCTGCGAACGCGGAAACGAGGGCGTAGTGCGTCCCTTCGACCAGCGGTACCGGCACCGCAGTGGAATCCACCAGGTTCCAGTCCGACGTGTTCTGCTGCTCCAGGGCGAAGTAGTCGCCGACAACCAGATCCGCCGGCAGAACCTCCCCGCTGGCCGTACCGCTGGCGACCGAGTAACGGCTGGCCCACAGCCCGCGCGCGAGGTTGTCGATGTTGAAGCCGTGCAAGGTCAACGCGGTCTTCATCGACTTCTCGATCTCGAACACCAGGTCCTTCATCCGCTCGCCGGAGTGAGATTCCTTGGTGGATTCCTCGCTAACCTCAAAGGTGAGGTCGAGTTTCGGCACGTTCTGCGCCCAGACGCCGGCGCCCTTCTTGCCGTTTGGCAGGCGGGCAAAGAAGCTGACGCGCCCCTGCAGCGAGTAGTACTTGGTCGTGGTAGACATTACTTGGTCTCCTTCTTGGTGCTGGTGGACGCAGCCGCTTCAGCCTGGTTGCCCGCGTTAGCGCCGACATCGGAGGCGATGCCTTTGTCGATCAGCCAACGGGCGGTTGCTTCGTCCACGGCCAGCCTCTTGCCCTTGGGCACGGGCTTGCCTGCGTGGGTATGGTTGTCGGTGGCCACAGTGACCGTGACCAGCTTCGGTGTACTCGAGCTCATGGCGCGATCTCCGGTTGGATGAAGTGTTGGGTCAAGTACCGGTCGGTCCAGAGGGCGACCGATGCGTCGTAGTCCTCGAGGTCACCGCCGATCAGTTGCAGGGGCAGCGCACCTGGTACATCAGGTGTCCAGCCGAGCAGGTAATTACGTACCTTGCCCACCTGCAGATTGAGTTCATCGCGCAGCTCGTCTCCAGCCAAACCACGGTGATTGCGGAATGCCAGGGCGATGCCGATGCCGACTTGGACGAACTGGCCAACCGATACCTGCTGCCCAGGCATGGCGGCACCGACATCAGTCGGACGTGCGGTTTCCTTCGCCAGCAGTACATAGGCACAGGGCGCCGGAAAGTCGTTGAGTGCTCGTATCTGTGCGTATTCGCCACGGCCTTCGACCAGGCGTAAACCGTCCTTGGTGATGGCGCGCTGGCGTAACCGCTCAATTACCAGACCCACATCAAACGGCTGCGCGCTCATCGTCCGAAGTCCCGCAGCGTGCCCATCGTGAACTGCCGTTCGGGTCCACAAAATTCCGGGGTTCCTGCGCTGGCCGGCGGCAACGGATCTTCCAAGCCTAGGCTGAACTTGCCGTCACGCACTTCCTGCAGCAGCCGGATGGCCTCCCGGTAGTCACGCACTACCGGGTCGGTCTTCTCTTCGGTGCCGAAGCGCTCCTTGTGCAGCAGGTAGCGGGCGATCCACTGCGCCCACACCGCGACAACTTCCGGCACCGGTGCGAGCGGGACTGTGTAAGGCACAGGCTTGCGCATGCGCAGGTAACCATCGATCAGTGCATCAGCGCTGGTGAGGGCACGCTCGACAACAGCAAGAGCCGCCTGTGCCGCTGCAACGTCTTCTGGATCAAAGGAACTGGTGTCAGCCTCGCGTAGTACAGCATCCATCACCGCGTCGGCCGGGATGCGCATGCGCTCTGGCGTAGCTGCCTGTGCCAGCTCGCGGGCCAGTTTGGCATCGGCCAATTGGGTGGGGGTGCAGTACATGCGTGCGTCCTTACTCGTCGGCCGGCTCAGTACCCAGCACGCCGGCTTCCTGGTACTGGAAGGCATCAGCGGCGTCCATCCGGATCCGTGCCGGCGGCTTGATCACACCGCCACGGAACCAGAACGGTGCCAGCACTTCGTATAGTGCAGATGCCGGCTCATGCAGCTGCGTGGCACCGGCCCGATTACCGGCCTGGGCTTCGCCGGTTTCCTGCAGCTGCGTGGCACCGGCCTGATGGCCGCCCCTGGCTTCGCCGGTTTCCTGCAGCTGCGTGACACCGGCCTGATTGCCGGCCTGGGCTTCACCGGATTCCTGCAGCTGCGTTGTACCAGCCTGATCGCCGGTCTGGGCCTCGCCGGATTCCTGCAGTTGCGTGACACCGGCCTGATTGCCGGCCTGGGCTTCGCCGGATTCCTGCAGCTGCGTGGTACCGGCCTGATCGCCGGCCTGGGCCTCGCCGGTTTCCTGCAGCTTCGCGGAGCCAGCCTGGTTACTGCTGGTGTCGGCGCTCTTCTTCGGCGTTGGCGCCGCAGCGTTTGTGGCCTTGGACATGTCGGGTTCCTTGCAGTGGAAATTGATAGGGCCGTCTCTCCGGCTGTCACGCCTGCATAAGGGGCGTTCCCCCCACGCAGCACTTCCTGTGCGCACGCGGAACCTCTCCCTAGACGTTCTTATGCCGGGTCCGCGCCTGCGTTCTGGATCAGGTAGCCGGCGACCATGCCGGTCAGCTGCGGCGTGCGGTTGTTGTTCACCGGGTGAATCCACGACTGGCGGTTTTCGTCGCGGTAGGCCTGGCGCACATTGGGCTGGCCACGCAGCGAGTACGTGTAGCCGTAGCTCGGCTTGGCGGCGCTGCGGCGGTTGCTGCCATTCGGCGGCGCGACATAGGCCAGGATCACGTCGGCACCCCAGACGTCGCCCAGGTCGTCGTCCTGGCCAGCCACTACGGCTTCGCCGATGGCGATATTCGGGATCTCCCACAGCGACTTGAGGATGTCGACGGTGAGCGTTTCTTTGCCCAGATGCTTGAGGTAGTCCTGGATTTTTGCGTTGGCCTTCAACGCAGAGAAAGCGCTGGCCGACAGCACCGCGGTGTTTGGGCGCACGCCAATCTTCGCGCGGACCGCCTCCTTGCCGACCTCGATGTTGGCCGTCGGATCGCCGGCCGCTCCACGCCAGCGCGACGTACCGACCAGAACCACCTTGTGGTCGTTGTCGTAGTTGGCGGCATTGCGGGCGACATCCGCACACTCGCATTCGTGTTCCAGCTCGAAGATATCGAGCGTCAAGTCCACGGCATCCTGGGATGCATCAATATGCGGTCCGGCAGCGGATTCCTGACCGATCTCATCCGGCACCACCGCCTCCAGCGCGGCATCGACGATGGCATAGGTGCCGGCTTCGTAGCCAAACTGGACCCGCTTGGTGGCTTCGCCAGGCGCGCGTTTGGTGTTGTAGCGCTTGAAGCCTTCCTTGCCGAACTTGGTCACCTTGCCGGCGCGCATGGCAACCTCAACGCGCGGGAACAAGATGGAGCCGATGTTGCCGGGCCGGACGTAACCGATGGCATGGGTGGTCAGGACGGGATCGACGATACGCGCCTGGCCGGTGGTCATCTGGGACATTGGATGCTCTCTCTAAGAAAGATGGAAAGACGCGGCAGCGAAGCGCTGCGGCTAGTTCTGGGTGATTACGGCGTTGGCGCCGGCGCGTTCTGAATCCAGAGCACCTCGACGCGGTCGCCGTCGGCGGTCGCGGCCTGAAGCGCCTGGGCCACGGCAATGCCGGCGGCCTTGGTGATCAGCTTTCCGTTTGCGCCAACCTGCAGGAAGGCACCCTTGGCAAAGGCCGCACCGGCAGTGGCGATGGTCGTGCCGAGTACGTCGGTGGGAACACGGTCACCGACAGCACCCTTGGTGTTGGTCACGCCGAAGGCATTGCCGCCTGCAGCTGGGTAAGCACCGCCAGCAGTAACAGCGCGCTCGGTCTCGAGCGCAACCGCCGCGATGACGGCCAGAGTGAGCAGGGAGATTTTCTGGGTCATGGTCATGCGCTCCTGGCGCTATGGAAGTGAAAAATGCGAGCGCTCGGGGCGATCAGCTGGATACCGCTTTGACTGCCACCATGTAGTCGGTGCCAGGATTTGCGCGCTGGAACGCCACGGCTTTGCTGTGCAGCTCCATGCGACCGGCGTCGGCCACGGTGCCTTCGGGCATTGCGAAGTCAGCAGTGGCCACGGTGCCGTTGTCATGGCCCCCCGACTTCTCTGCGAAGTCCACGCGCTTGGGCAGGTCGTTCAGGATGCTGCGCAGCAGCTCCGCCGCATCGTGATCGGTCGCGGCCTGGCCAACGGCCTCGGCAAAGTTGAGGACGGTGCCGGCCGGGAAAGCCAACAGCAGCTCGACGGCTGCCGGTACCTGGCGCGGAAGCAATTTTCCGACCGGCTCGCTGGCCAGGTGCTCGGCGAATGCAACAGCATCGGCACGACGAGCGGCGTTTTCGCGCTCCTTCAGGGCCTGCTCGCGCTTTTCCACATCAGCGTTGCGGATATCGATCTGGCGCTGCTGTTCGGCGAAGTCTGTGGCATCGCTGCCCTGAGTCTTCTGGGTCATGGTTTTCTCCGAGATGGTGTTGTTGGCCGCTTCAGCGAAAGCGGTGTGGGTGTCGTCGTCATCGGCAGTGGCCTCGGCGATGCCGTCAATGCACCACTGCGGGATCAGCTGTTCGGCCTTCTCGGTGCCGTCGCTCTCGATGGCGCGGTCACGTAGGCCCTGGAACAGACGTTTGAGGTAGTAACCCAGGCTGGTAATGCGGCGCGGCAATGGCATCGAGAACTCGATGGCGCCATCGCCTTCGGCAAACTGCGGCCGCTGCAGACCCTTCACCGCCGGAGGCTGTGCGCCGAGGAAGCCAATGTGACGCGGGTAGTAGTGGCCTGGCTTCGGGTTGCCGGGTGTGTCCGGCAAATACACAGACAGGCTGATTGCGCTGAAGCGTTCGTCATTCACCATTTCGGCGAACTGCGGATCTACCGCCTCGGGCACCGCGAACACCTCGCCACCGTCGCGGCTGAAGCTGCCGGCCCAGCCGAAAGCAGGGTCATCAGTTTTCGGGTGGCCGACAACAAGCGGTGCGCGTGACAGCTTCGGATCGTAGCTGGTGACCATGTCAGCGACATTCGCTTCGCTGAAGGTGTACTGCTTGCCGTCGGTCGCAGTGTGCGTGCCTGCACGGAAGACATGAAGATTGGCGGCGGGCTTGGGCTGGTTCATGCCGCCAGTTTCTAGTGCTCGGCGGCACCCATCTGCCAAACCATTTTGCCGTTATGCCATCCCGCGCGCGCGGGAAACTGCGCGCGCACGTCAAACGGTCATCGCATTCGGCGCAGCAAGCGCGCCAACGCGCTGTCAGACACCAAACAGGCATCTGTGATGCATGGATGCGCCGGGACGCATCCTACGGCGCCTCAAAACGCCGCACGTTCACTGCGCCTCGAATGCCTTGCCGAGGTGATCGGTGGCAATTGCCAGCAGCTCTTCCTCATCGTCCTTGGATACACCCAGCCAAGGACGTGCTGGCATCCTGACATCGTAGGCTTCAACCGTTGCCCACTTCTCATGATCCACGTCGTTGCTGCCAACGCGCGCAAAGACCTTCATACCGTTTGCTCGGTCCT
This sequence comes from Stenotrophomonas sp. STEN031, assembly GCF_056759975.1. Classification (NCBI taxonomy): domain Bacteria; kingdom Pseudomonadati; phylum Pseudomonadota; class Gammaproteobacteria; order Lysobacterales; family Lysobacteraceae; genus Stenotrophomonas; species Stenotrophomonas sp. STEN031. Next base: position 106,255 of record NZ_JBRREA010000008.1, on the reverse strand, counting down.
TGCCGAAGGCGAGCTTGCGCGAATGTGCGGCACGCTGCGTGGTGCCGCCGAACTGGTGAATGGCGCCATAGGGCGCATTGGTACCGAGCAACAGCCCATCTGTATCAACCTGCCAGGCAAACTGGTCGCCGAGCATGTGGAAATCGAACTTCAGCATCGGCACGCCGGGACGCTTCTTCGCTTTCCACTTCGCGTAGTTCGGCGAGAGCGGGCGCCACTTGTTGCCGGCTGGGGTTTCCTCCCGTGCGGCGCGCTCACGCGTACTACGCATCAGGTACTCGCCCATCTGTCCGAGCATCAGTTCCCGCCCGTCGCCCTGCATCTGCACTAACAGACGTTTCAGGGCCGGGCTGGCGGTGTCCTTGGTGATTGCGATACGTGCTGTCATCAGGCGTATTCTCCGGTCAACCCATCGGGCGAGACGCCGCTGTCACGGCCACCGATCCTATGTCCGGGGTGACCAGTGCGGGGCAGCGTGCTGGTTTTTCATTGGTCGGCATTGCGGCCACGTCGATATAGCCGCACACCGACGCGCCAATCGTTCTCGGTCTGCTGCTCCCCTTGGAACGTTGCCACGCCCCACCAGCCGTCCGGCCCACGCTCGAACACGGCCAACGTAGGGGTTGTTTCGCCTTCAACCAGGATGCGCGCCACATACCGTCGGCGGATGACCATGCGGCCAAGAGTATCCATCCACTCTAGGCGCGCCCATATTTCGTCCGGCGCCTTCAATGCCTCTGCAAGAACTCGCATCCAGCGGCCTCGGCCGCGCTTATCCGCTTTGTATTCACCGCTGGGATCACGGAACAGCTGATCGGCTATCACCAGGCGTTCGCCAATCGCGTCGGTGAAGACCGCCGGCACATCAGCTGCCGCGCCAAACTCACCAAGGAATGCGGCCGCGTAATCGGCGGCACTCAACCCGGAAGGCAGCAACCGACTAGCAGGTACTGCTCTGGGAGCAGGCAAGTCACCAGGCGGCCGGCGATTAGGTAGGCCAGCACCGCCGGCGCTACCTGGAACAGGCGGATCAAGCTTCTCCGGCGGAACCTGCGATAGCAGGCGTGCGCGACCGGGCGCGTACTCGAAACCAGGATCGATGCCTTCGGGCACCGTGACGGTGCGCGGACCACCCGGGCTACGCTGGCCGATCACGACCTCGCTAAAGTCCATGTCAGGCGTCGGATCAGGCCCGGTCTTGCCCAGGCGCTTCATGTCCCGCTCGCTCAGCGACTCGGTGTAACACTGACAGCCCCAGCCGTTGGCGGGAAATATCACTTTCCAGATCGGATCATCCGCACGCCAGATCTTGTCGTTCCAGCCCTTATGTACCGGACGCGGGTGCATGACCGCATCGCTGTGCTTGTAGCGGATGTAGGGCATGGTCTTTGCCAGCGCCATCTGCTGTTCATAGCGGCCAGCGTTGTAGCTCTGCCGCATGTTGGTTTCATAGATGACGCGGCTGCGCCAGTTGCGGCCGCCGTTGTAGTCCCAGCCATGCTTGGCAACGATGTTGTCGAAATCAAGGCGGAAGTCATCGAGCGTCCGGCCTTCATCGATAGCGCGGCGAATCGCAGTCTGGAAATCGGACAGGATGTCATCGCGGTTGGCGCCGGCCACCATGAATGCCCAGTCATGCTCTTGGGCATAGACGTCCGTCCAGCCATTGGTTGGCAGCCGGATCTTGCGGCTGAAGAACTCGATCTGTTGCCGGAACGGCACCCGACCATAGGAAGCACCAGTGGCCACGTCTCAGCCCCTGCTGTCCGCACGGGCCTGCAGCACGTCTGCACGGCCGGCGAGTGCGGCAGCGGTGGATGCTTCGGCGAGAACCTGAGCATATTCGTCCAGGTCCATATCAGTGGACATTGCCAACAATCCCTCCTGCAGCTGCTCGAAGGTTTCGGCGTTCATCACCAAGGTACGGATCTGCTCGATCCACTCGCTGCCGATCGGCTGCAACTTACGGTCCAGCTGCCGAGCCAACGGTATGGTGGGGCTGAGGTCAGCCTCGCCCTCGGCGAAGCTGGCGCCATGTCGGTGCAGCAGCTGCACCACAGTGCGGCCAACGTCGGCGAAGTCAGCGCCAGCAATGGCGCTAGGTGTAGCTGCAAGATCAGGGGCAGACGATGCCTGGCGATCCACCCATTGGCCGCCATACTGCTCATGCACATAGGCCAGCTCGGGTTTGAATCCCCAGCTGTAAATCTTTCCGTCCCGCTCGGCGCGGGTGTTGAGATCCTCATCCTGCTCTGTCGCCCGCCAGACGCGCGGCAGCTCGGCGTCAGGGAAGTTCCAAGCCATCAGCTGAGGCACGACACGGTCGTTGAAGCTTGCACATACCAGGTCGGCATCGGCCTTCACGATGTCGTCCTTCACTTGGCCCTGCTGGTCTTCGTTGCCCAGCTTGCCCGGCGTGCCTTGGGTGGTCGCGGTCTGTCCGAGGGTCGCCTTCTGGATAGCGGCGTTCATGGTGTCATACAGGGACTTATAGTCTGCCGTGCCACTTCGCGATGCTTCCACCAAGCTCAGTTCCATACCCTTGGGGATGATGATGCCGCTGTCCTGGTGAATGGCACGCGTGGCGGCCAGAAGCTTGGCACGCTCGCCGTCAGTGGCGTCTGGATCGTACTTGCCAAGCCCGGTCGGCATCCCGAACTTCTCCAGGAAGGTCAGCCAGAACTTGATGCCGTTGCGCTTGAACAGGACTGGCCAATAGAGCCAGTGCGCCAGCCCCAGCCCGTAGGGCTCGTCGTCATGATCGGCGCCGGTGCAGAAGTCCCAGAAGTAGGGGCGCTCACAGGGAATGCCCTCGAACAAGCTGGCTTGGGTGAGCAGGCGCAGATCGCCATCTTTGCCGTAGCGAAACCGGCGCCGGTCGCGCACCTTGATCGCGCTGATGCCGATCTTGCCCTCGTCCACGCCGTAGACAATCTCGGCCACGGCATAGCCGTAGAACACGCCGAACAGCATTTTCTCGGTCACGTTGTCCCACTGGCGCTTTGCCAGCTGCTGTTGCAGCCACTGTGCCGCCTGCTTGTCGCGTCGCCGGTCACCGCCCGCGTCCACGCGCCATTCGCACTTCACGACAGCCGACTGACGCTGACCGAAGGTGGCCTTTACCTCTTCATCGCTACGCACCTGCTGATAGATAGACAGGTCACCGCCACGGTTGCGCAGCACGCTATCGAAGGGGGTCAGAAGTGGTCCGGCATAGCCCCTGGTGATGTCGATGCCATCGGCTGTCGTTGCGATCTCGCGGCCCAGCTCGGGGGCTTTGGTCATCAGTTCGTTCATGGTCACAGGAATCCTTCGAAATCGTTGCCGCCGCCCACGCTGCCGAAACCGTCGAAGCCAAGATCACCCACGCCGCCGCCCGTGAACGCACGCCGGCCGGCTGACTGGAACTCGATGGGAGCGGATGGGGATGCTGCGGCATGTACGCCCAATGCCAACGCCCAGAACCGGTCGGCGTGGCCATCGGGCGTGCGCTCGGCGGTGAAACGGATGTTGCCGGCGGCGGTGGTCTGTTTCGTGACGCTGCGCAGGTCCGACCGGATATTGGGGTCATACGGGATACGCAGGGTGCGATCTTGCATCTTGCCGCGCACGGGATAGGCCAGTGCTTCCTTCACCTTAGGAGTGAAGGTCACGGCCTCGACCCGGTGCTCGCCAAAACGGCGCTGGGCGTCGTCGCACCAACCGATGCCCAGGCCTGTGGCATCGATGCAAGTACGGCGACAACGGGAGATCCACGGCCACAGGATGGCCTCCTGCTCGGGCTTGGGCATGTTCTGCAGCGAGATCACCTCGCGGGTGTAGAGCACATCGCCCAAACGCTCGAAGATCCACATCACCGTCAGGTCGCGTTTGCGGCCAATGTCGATACCGGCATACAGCTCGGCGGGCGTACGCTCGATGAGGTTCCAGTTGGCATCCTGGGCGTATTCGCAGCTGGCGATCAGGTCATATTCGAGGAAGGCAACATCGTCGTCAGCCGGGACACACATGTATTCCTGCTGGAATGATTCTTCATCTACACAGCCCGCTTTGACGAACTCGAAGTACGCTGCCTCGTCCATCTCCTGGCGCTCGTCATCGTCGGGCAACTTCTGCTGCAGCTTGTAGAGCAGGCCCTCATTCAGGGCGTCTTCCAGCGTGACACGGTGCAGGCTGATTCCCTTCGGGTTGCCACCCTCGCGCACTTCGCGGATCAGCTGGTTGAAGAAGTTGTGGCTGCCACGGTGGGTGCTGAATACCTCCAGGCTGCCGCCCCAGGTGATGCCCGGATAGGCGATGGCCCACAGCTTCCTTGGATCTTTGTGCAGTGCAAACTCGTCCAGTACGCGGCCACCACGCTTACCTGCTTGGGCATCCGGGTTGGATGACATGCTGTGGATGCTGCGGCCATTGACGAAGTTCAGGTCGAAGCTGGTCTGTTTGCCATCAAGGACCTGCTCGCCGAAATCGCGGGCGCCCAGGGACAGCACATCAGCCCACAGCTTGCAGTCGTCGATGAACAATCGGGCCTGCATCTCATCACGGCTGCTGACCCACTGATCCAGCTTCGCCCCTTTGAGCGAAGTGCGGCGCACGCAGGCATAGGCCGAACACCAGGTCCAGCCGATCTGACGGGACTTCTCCGCCAGCTTCAGCCGGCTACGGTCGTTGATCCACTTCGTCTGCGACGGAAGGAAGGTGGCATTGCGATCTGCGGGAATACAGCGGGCGTTGCCCATCTCACACCACACCCTGCAAGCGTGCATCGATGGCAGCCAGGGTTTCCTCTGACACGCCCGCACCCGCCGCCAGCTTGCGCACGTCGGCTGCAGCAGCATCCATCTTGGCGCGGATCTCCACGGCCCATTTGTGCCGGTTGACGCTGGCACGGCTGAGCGTAGCCACGTGTTTGGCGGCGTTGCTGATAATTGCCACGCGTTCGCCCGGATCAAGGTCATCGTCCGTGGCTTCCTGCAGGCACAGCAGCGCTTCGAACATCTCGGTCTGCACCAGGCTGATGATGGCGTTGCTGCGGTCATCGGCATCATCCGGGGCCGCCGCGGCAATCAGCCGGGCGGCCTCGGTGCTGGCTTTTACCGCAGCCAACCGGCGCTCCAGCTTCTGGCCATAGGCACCGACGGTGGTCTTGCTGATCTCGAAGCCTTTCGCGGTCAGCCACTCGGCTAAGCCGATGTAGCCACCGAAGCCATTGTCGATTATCAGCGTGTCCAGCTCGCGGCGGATATCCTCCGGCAGCAGGTCGATCTTGCTCGGCGGCGGCACGTCACACCACCTTCGGAGGACGAGCAATGCCGGATTCGCAAGCGACGGTGTACTCCACGATGTCTACACCGTAGCGCGCCAGCTCGGCATGCCAGGAGCCGGTGTGCTGCCCGCCAATCTGCACCAAGCGGCGGCCAGCCAAGTAGTCCAGTTCCCGCCGTACCTCGCGCTGTGTGCTGTCCGTATACAACCCTTGGATGACACTGAGCAAAACATGCTCAGAAATACCTTCCGGCCGCGCGTAGTCCAGAGCGCGCAGTAGGTTCCAACGGATGGTTTCACGCCGGGTCTTCTCGAAATCAAGATTCACGCCTTGCCCCCTGGATCTTTACGAATTCCAATTCGGTAAACACCCGGTCCAGTTTGGCTTCCAGCACCGTCTGGCCTCGGATGTAGTCCTCCCGCCGGACGTATCTCTCCGGCAGCTCCGCCTTCAATTGCAAAAGGTCACGTTCAACGTTCTGGTATCCCTTTGCGTCCCTGGCGATCTCGGCAAGGCGGTCCTCCAACGACTGCGCGCCCCTCGACATTTCGGCAAGACGTGTTTCCAAGGACCGCTGGAACTGCGTAAGCAAGAGCTTTCCCAACGTCGTAAACAGCCCTGCCGCCATGATCAGCAGCGTGATCAGTTGCCAGATTTCAAAAGTCACCTTCACTTTTCCGCCTCCGGCGTATTGATACGGAAAGCCTGGCGCAAAAGGTGCGACTGTTGGCCCCCTAACTGGCCTGATCTGGAGGCGGGTTGGGATCTAGTAGCGGCGGCCGCTCTCGCACCTACGCTAAGAAAAGCGGAAGTTGCGCGGTCAGCATTGGCGCGGTCCAACACCGTCTGCCACTCAATCTCGCGCATCAAACCGTCATGCACGCACACCGCCGGTTGACCACTGGGCCACGCGCAATTCAATGCAGGCGCTGTCGGCGCCACAAGCGGCGCGGTCAGTGCCTCCGGAAGCGGCGCATACTCGACGACAGGAACTTCAACGATCTCAGCGGGCGGCGGGGTCGGGCGGACTGCCCCACAGGCCGTTAGCCAGAGCAGCGCAAACAGGCAGGCGGCGCAACGCATTGCAGTCTTCATCTTTGATTGCCTCGGTGTTTATCTTCTGGCGTCGCCGTTCGGCGGCAACTTCCAATTGGGCGATACGCTCGGCGCGGTCAGCCAGCTCTTGCTGGACGGCCTGCTCGATGCGGTTCCTCCGCTCGCGCTCTTCGCGCAGCGTTGCCTTGATCGTGGTCAGGGTTTGCGCCTGGGCGTTGGCGTGCATGAAAGTTGCATCGCGGTCTGCGACCAGCTGCCGGACCTCTCCATCCCTGGACTGGCGGCCAATGACCACGCCGCCACCAACCAAAGAGGCCAGCACCAGAACAACGCCAACGGCCTGACCGGCCGGGGTCATGGCGTTACCGCCCGCCGTGCGCGGCGCAGCCGGTACCAGGTGTAAATGCTTGCACCAGCAGCCACCAGCACCACGATTGCGATGATGGCGCGCAGCCAGCTGGGAAGCGCGCTGGTGGACTGGGCCACGGCATTGACTTGGGCGATGGCCGGTGTGAGCTGCTGGACCGGTGCGCTGGCCTGCTGCACAAGTTCCGCAATGGCCCCGGCACCTGAGGCCGTGGCCGCAGTGACAGCAGCAACCGGCACCGCCTTGGGTACCGCCATGAGCGGTTCGGCGCCGGGCTTGACCACCCCGGCCAAGCGCAGGCCCTCCTCGATCACCTCAGATGCATAGGGCTGCTGCCCGTTCTCATGCCGAATGATGGCCTCGACAATAGGGCGAAGGCGTCGGTATTCGTGCAGGTTCACGAAGTCATTGGGCGTTACGCATGCGCCCTGGACAGCTTCGCTGATGCAGGTTTCGCGGGCTACGTTCTTGGCATATGAATCCGTGTCGTTCTCGACCGGCGGCGCCCATCGCCCAATGATCTTGGTTATCGTGTCCAGCCCGTGCCGGTCGTAGTAGTTGACCAGAAGGGCTGCGAGCGCACGGATGCCCCACGCCGGAGAGGTGAACACCTCGAAGCGCTTCTCTGCGCGCTGCTCGGGTGTCATGCGTTCGCGCGGCATAGTCCCCTGCCACTTATTGGCTGGATTGCGTTCGATGTTGCCCGGGTTGTTATTGCGAATGCCGCGTGGCATGCCCATGACCATCTCCTGAAATAAAGATGACCGGTGGGCAGACGAGGACGGGTGCCCACCGGTCTGGTGCGCCCCACACGCACCGAACCGATGTGCCAACTTTCCGACGAGATGAAATCTGTCTCTGCCAAACCATTTTGCCGCCATGCCTCACGCGCGCGCGGGAGAGTGGCCCCCTAATCCGGAGGCGCAATGGATAACCAGCACAGAAAAATCAACGGCTACCGCGAACTGTCGCAGCAGGAGATTGATGGTATGAACGCCCTCAAGGCCAAGGGCAATGAAATCGGACGATTGCTCGAAGAGCTGAAAGAACTACCGGGCATTGACCAGCGAGCCTTGGCTATTGCCAGGACGGAACTGCAAACTGGCCTCATGTGGGCCGTGCGTTCCATCGCTCAGCCGGCATCGTTCTGACGGCTGCAACAGCAAGAAGGCCGCCTCATGGGCGGCCTTCCATTTACTGAGCTACGAGCCGGATAGGCGCGGACCTCTGCGAATAACGATATCGGTTTCACCGCGGGTCACACATGACTTGGCCATGCCATAGGAGTCAAATCGACGCGCTTCCACCGCGCACTGTCGTGCCAGTAATTCACTGGTTTGATGCGCTTCCAGCCATGCGCGCGCCTCAGCCTCGTTTGCCTCACAGTTTGCATACAACTCTGGCTTGTCGGCACTTCGTTGCCGATTTTTTTCGCACTGCTTCCCGATGTTGATCCGTGGCAGGGCAACAATCGCATTACCGAAGGACTCCCCCGTTGCCGGAATGCAGGCTGCCCACAGGCCAGCAAAGAAACCCTGATTGCTGAAGTCACCGGGTGAGGCGTCCCTGATCATTACGTGATCGCCCACGACGAAGAAGGGCTGGAAGCCAACGTAGCCACCATAGGAGTTCTTCGAGTTCACCCAGCCGCAGACCATGCCACCTTTTTCGGCCTTCAGCAGATCGGTATAGCGGGCGCTCTCAGCATCTTTCAGTTTCATCGCAACCTTTGCCTTTGCTGATGCGATATCGGGATCTTCAGTTAATGCATACACCTGCGACGCAAAAGTGGTAAGCAACATCGCAATCACAAGCTTCTTCATGCCTCTCTCCCTGTCATGTTTGCAGGCTGCGCCTGCCGCACGGCAACGTAGCGCTCAATTGCAGCCTCGATGATCTCTGGCTTATTCCACAAATTACCGAGCATCACATCGCGGATGAGCTCCCCCTTTTGCAAATCATCCGTTAGCTCCAGAGATCGACGGGTGCATTCTTTGAGTGCATCCATGCGGTCTTCTAGAGCGGATTGCCGCTCATCGATTGATTTGCCTGTAAGGATGTAGGACACATCCCACCCGGCCCGCGCCAGAGCGTCCAGTACGTCACTCCCTGGCTTTGCGCGCCCCCGCTCGTATCTGCCCCACATCTCGCGCGAAACGCCGCAAAGCGAAGCGGCATCGACCTGGCTGAGCTGTCGGGTTTTTCGCTGTTCCGCTAGGCGAGAACTAAAGTCCACAGAAATTCCTATTTTTGGCTTGACAATGAGAACGATAGTTCCCATAGTTCGCCCACGTTACCCACATTTGCCCGCAAGAGTACCGCACCCAATGACGTCCCAACGATTGCGCACCCCGGAGCAGGTACGCCGGTGGTTTGCCGAGAACGGCATCAGCCAAGCCGAGTGGTCACGCAAAAACGGCTTCAGCCATTGCGTTGTTCGCGACCTCCTTCGCGGAAAGCGCCGCGGTCTTCGCGGGGAAGCCCATCGCGCCGCCATTGCTCTCCGCCTCAAACCCGAACCGAAGGACACCCAACTGTGAACGTCGCTCGCCTCTTGCGCCGCTTCGACGCGGCTGCCCACGAACAAACCCTGGCCGAAGTGATCCGGCTGGCCGAAGAAAATGAGCACCTGCGCATCGAGCTCTCGCGTGCTGAAGAAGCCGCCGAAGCTTGGAGGAATGACGCCCTGTCGATGATGGATGCGCAGTGCGTCGCCACCGGCGCCACGCCCGGTATCACCCAGTCCGGGGCGCTGGTGCTGGTGCCGAAGGTGCTGGCCGCATGAGCACGAAATCCATCTTCGCCCGCCTGCTTTTCGGGCTGGCAGGCCATAGCTACCGAGGCCTCCGCTTGAAGCAGATCGCCGAGGGCATTGGTGAGTCCGAGCCCACGACGCTGCGCAACCTTCAGAACATGGAGGCCGACGGCCTGGTCGAGCGCGCCCCACTGGATGACAAGTGCTGGCGACTGACGCCGCGCGTGGTCCAGATATCCATCGCCCACTCCCACGAAGTGCTGCGCGAAGAACAGGCACTCCAAGAGTTCAAACAGCGGTACAGCCGCACCCCCAACTGATCGAGGAACGTTCCATGGCAAAGACCCCTGTTGCAGACCGGCAAAGTCCTGAAAACAAGCGTGGCGCCAAGCAGCTCCCCGCCGCAGACATCGTAGGCGACCAGGCGGTCGCCAGCGAAGAAGCCGCGCGCCACGGCGAGCTGGTGGCGATGAATGCCCAGCAGAGCGCGCTGGTGGAACAATTTGGAGATGGCTTGCCGTGGCATCCGGATCACTACGAGTCAGCGATCCGCATCGAGATCGGCCGCAGTGCTGAATCCTTCCTGCGCGCCGGGCGCATGCTGCTGGTGGCGCGTGCCTGCTGCGTGCATGGCGAATGGGCCGGGATGCTGAAGCGGCTCAATTTGGGGGATGACGCTGCGCTGCGGATGATGGCGTGGGCGCGCCAGATGCAGGGGGTGGCAAATCCCGCACGCGTGCGGGATTTGCAGGCCGCTGCTTCCACCATCGGCAAGATGATTGAGCTGTCCCGGCTCCCGGAAGACCAGTTCAAACAGTTGGCCGAAGAAGGCATTACGGGCGAGCTCGACCTGGATGATGTCGCCAGCATGACTCGTGACGAACTCCGCGCGGCCGTGCGCGAGGCCCGTGCCGACCTAGAAGCGAAGGATCAGCGCATCAACAAGTTGAGCGACGATCTCAACAAAGAACACGATAAAACCACCAAAGCTCAGCGCCGGTGGAAAGCTGCAGATACCGATCAGCAGTTGGTGATCCTCAAGCAGGCGGTCACTGAAGCCGAACAAGCGGTGCTTGCTGCATACGGAAACGAGAAGTCGGGCCTGCGCGCTGCGGTTCGGGCGTTGGCTGATCACGCAGCCGACAACAGCCAGGACGGCGATGCGGCCATCTTCCTCAGCGATATGTTCGGCCGCTTGTTGACTGGCGTTCGCGTTGCGCGCGATGACGAAGAGCTGGCCATTTCTATTCCCCTCACGAACGACGGGGAGGGCTGACCGTGTCGGCCGAACTCATCCAAGCGGCTGCCGGTGAACTACTGACCGCACCGCACGGCAGTAAGGGCGTCATCGTCGCCCGGCTGGCCGAGCAGATGGGATGCTCGGTCCAGACGGTACACCGCCGACTTGCCGCTGTGACTGCGCCGGTAAAGCCCAGAAAGCGGCGCTCCGATGCGGGTGACATGGCGCTTTCGCGCGCCGAGGCAGCATCCATTGCAGCCTTGGTCGAAGAGACCAGGCGTCTGACTGGAACCGGCACCTTGCCGATAGAGGATGCAGTCGAAATCCTGCGCGCCAACGACAGGATAGAAGCCGCGCGTCTGGACAAGAGCACCGGGGAATGGCGACCGCTGAGCGTAAGCGCCATCTGCCGTTCGCTACGTGCTTACGGATTCCATGCCGATCAGCTGGCCGCACCCTCGCCAGCTGCGCGGCTGGCATCGCGGCACCCGAACCATCTATGGCAGATCGACGCATCGGTAAGCCGGCAGTTCTATCTCGCTGACGACGGCACACAGGTAATGGACAAGCGTGCGTTCTATCGCGGTAAGCCGGGCAACTTCACCAAGATCGCGGAACGGCGGCTATGGCGCTATGCGGTCACCGATCACGCTTCGGGCTGCATCGACGTGTTCTACGTGCTCGGCGCCGAGAGCAGCGCCAACCTTCTGTCCACCTTGATTCACGCAATGACGCGACGCGAGATCGGGACAATGCATGGCATCCCGAAGCTGCTGATGATGGACCCGGGTAGCGCTGTCACAGCTGGCACTACGCGCAACTTCATCGCGGCGTGCGGGATTGAACTGATCGTCAACGAGGTTGGTAACGCTCGGGCCAAAGGGCAGGTTGAGAACGCCAACTACCTGATCGAAATCCACTTCGAGGCGATGCTCAAGACACGCGCCCCGGTAACCAGCTTGGAAGAGATAAACACGCTTGCCCAAGAGTGGGTGCGTGCATACAACGCCACCCGCATCCACACCCGCACCGGCATGACACGACGTGACGGCTGGCTGCGTATCACGCCGGATCAGCTGGTTCTGGCGCCGACTATTGAAGTTCTTCGCACACTCGCGCACACCACGCCAAAAGCCTGCATGGTTCGTGACGGAATGGTCCGCTTCAAAGGATCGGTCTGGGATGTCCGTGGCATTCCCGGCTTGATCAATAACCAACGCGTCCAGGTAATCGGTAATGCGTTGGACGCCGAAGGCAGCGTGCGCGTGCTGATGCCGGGCGAGCGCGATAGCGCGCCGCTCCATTACCTTGCCCCACGCATCGGAACGCTCAATGAGTGGGGCTTCTTGGATACCGCAGCGATGGTTGGCGAGCAGTTCCGCAGCTTGCCGGAAACGCCGGCTGATGCCGCGCGCAAGGAACTGGACAGGCTTGCTATGCAAGTCGAGTCGGATGCCGAGGTTGCTGTGGCACGCAAGGCAAAGCGCGTTGCATTCGGTGGCCAGATTGACCCGATGAAGCATATTCGCGAGGCCAATATCGCGCCGAGCCTGCCGCGTTCCGGAACCATCGCCAACATCGACGCGCCGCAGGTCATCGCTGCACAGCGCATTGAGCCAGTAGCACCGCGTGCCGAGCTGGCGCCGCTGAATCACGTCGAAGCGGCGATGCGTTTGAAGCCCCTGGTGGAGCGCCTGGGCAGCACCTGGACGCCGGAAATGTACGCCCGCACTGCCGGCCAGTGGCCGGACGGGCTGCCGGTCGATGACGTCGAATCGTGGGCGGCTGTTCTGGCAGCGCCGTCGCGTGCACTGCGCATCGTGGAAGGAGGGGCCGCTTGATGCTCCGCCTGAAAGCTGTACTGCAGGAAGCCCGCATCCCGCAGGGTGCCCTTGCAGCTGCCGTTGGCATCAGCCGCCCCGCGCTCAATGGCTTGATCAACCACGGCCACCTGCCGACCGGCTGCGATGCCGCCAAGGTCCGCAGCGAGATAACGCAGTACTTGGTCCAGAAAGGCGCCCCCGCCGCCGACTGGCACCTGCAAGAGAAGGGGCCGACGTGCGTCAACACGCCGGCCCCGGTTTCCCCACCGCAAGACCCCAACTGCAACGCTGAAATCAACGACGAGGAAGAGTCCATGTTACTTCGATACCAAGCATTGACGCCCAAGGCCCGCCGGGCCTTCGGCCTGACCGGCAACCCCTTCGCCGAACCGGCGGCCGCTGACGATGTGTTCCTGTCTCCGGATATCCGCTATGTGCGCGAGAGCATGTATGCCGTTGCCCGCCACGGTGGCTTCGCCGCCGTGATCGGCGAGAGCGGCGCCGGTAAGTCCACCCTGCGGGAGGAACTACTGGACCGCATCCAGCGCGAAGAGCAGGCGGTCATCGTCATTGAGCCGTATGTGCTTGCGAGCGAGGGTAGCGACGCCGTGGGTAAGACCCTGCGCAGCCACCACATCGCCGAAGCGATCATGGCAGCAGTCGCGCCCTTGTCTAAGCCGAAGAGCAGCCCGGAGGCCCGCTTCCGCCAGTTGCACGAAGCACTGCGTGATAGCGCGCGTGCAGGCCACAGCCACGTCCTGGTCATCGAAGAGGCCCACAGCCTGCCTCTGCCCACCCTGAAGCACCTGAAGCGATTCCGCGAGCTGAAGGACGGCCTGCGCCCGCTGCTCTCCGTGATCCTGATCGGCCAGCCGGAACTGGCATTGAAGCTGTCCGAGCACAACCCGGAGGTGCGCGAGGTCGTACAGCGCATTGAAATGATCACCCTGCAGCCGCTGGATAACGAGCTGGAGGGCTACCTGCAACACCGTTTCAAGCGTGCCGGCGTACCGCTGGAAAAGGTGGTGGAGCGCAGTGCTATCGATGCCCTGCGGGCCAAGCTGGTTCCGGCGCGCGGCACTGGCTCGCTGCTCTATCCGCTGGCGGTGCAGAACGCATTGACGGCGGCAATCAACCGCGCCGCCGAGCTGGGCGTGCCGACCGTCACCGCTGATGTGATCCGGGGGGTATGACCATGGGCGCATCGAAAAAGAGCCCGGCCTATCTCGGCACCCTTGCGTTCGGTTTGGTTCTGGAGGAACGGAACCGGCAGATCGAAGCCAAAGGCTATACCCATGCCCACGATGACACGGAGCACGGAAGCGAAGAGCTGGCAGCTGCTGCTGCCTTCCACCTGCTGCCAGCATGGATGAACCCTGACGTCTGCACCGCCTCCAGCGGTGGTGGCCTGGAGCTGACGCCCCTGCAGGAGGTGGTCGGTCAGGGCGCTTGGGAAGGTATCAGTCGTGATCACGACGATCCCCAGGACGATCTTGAACTGCGCATCCGCAATGTCATCCGGGGCTGTGCCTTGGGCTTGGCCGAACTGGAACGCCTGGTGCGTATGCAGAAGGGGGGCCGCTGATATGGCGCTGACTCCCACCTCTGTTCGCGCCTACCTGCGGGCACTGTTCATCGACCAGGGCATGCCCGTGGACCGCATCACCTTGGTGCATCGGGATGTGCTGGAAACCGCCTGCATTCCGTACCGCATCGGCCAGTCCTTCAACTCGCTGCTGGACGCGCTCACCCCCGGGCAGGCGGACGCCCTGGCTGATGCCCTGCGCGACGACGAAGTGGAGGAAGTCTGACATGGCCGTCCCTACCGCTTCCCGTTGTCAGGCGCAGAAGCTCAACCGGCGCGAGCACAGCGCGCACCCAAAGCACCGGCGGCAGGCTCCGGCGTCCTCTCATAGTCCGTTCGGTCAGGTGCTCCCCCTTGGTGCCGCCCCGGTGCTGCACCGCGAGTTCGCCAAAGCCCGCATGGAGGAGACAGGCGACGAATACACGCTGGCCACCGGAACGGGCGGCGCGCCCGTGATCACTTCTTCCCGCACCGGCCGCGTCTGGACCATCGATTGGGAAGCACTGATTGACCTGGCTGTTATCGACGGCATCGACAAGGAGCACTGAACCATGTCTACGAATGTGATCAACCTGCCTCTGTGCCAGGGCCTGAAACTGGCACGTATTGCCGCCGATGAGCTGGCTGCCCAGGGCATCACGGTTTACACCGCCGAAGTCAGTAAAGGCCCGGAAGCGCCTGTACTGCACGTCAGCACCTTGCCAGCTGGTATCCCCTTCGGGCTGCGCATGCGCTACCCGGATGCCAGGGGTGGAACAGTGCTGGTGCACGCGGCCTTCTTCGAAGGTTGCCGCCTGGAATGGAGCGTGGTTCGACCGGCACGAAGTGCGAAGGGGGCCAGTCATGGCTGAGCAGCGCTTTGCCGTCGTGAAGATGGATCAGATAGGCAAGCTGGCGGGAGGCGATGCCGCTGGCCAAGACCTGCAGGAAGCGGTAATCACCGCGATGACTCAGACCAGCGCGGACAAAGAGCCCCGTTACGTCGTGCAGGTCCTGCGCCTGGTCGAGGTCGATCCCAAGCCCAACGTGATCGTCCGGGAAGTTGGAGAAGCCACCCATGCGTGACCATCGCGATAGCCGACAGGGCACCCGTGACCACCAGTTGGCGTTGCCACTCAAGCCGGTCTGCGCCTACTGCGGCAAGCCGGTCGATGAGGGCAAGTTGATCTGCCCCCCTTGCGACAACGCACCTATGCCGCCGGGTGAAGGTGCGCGGATTCTCGGTCGCCTGGACACCTGGTTCCACGAAGAGTTTCGGGTGGAGTGATGGCACGTACTGGCAGGCCTACCAATAGCCGGATCTGCACCATGCGTTTTGCGTTGTGGGCGCAGAACAAGAACCCGCGCGAGATAACAGCCGAGCTTATTGCCGGGCTATTCGGCATCAGCTTGGTATCCGCCCGCCAATGGCGCACCGATTGGTTCAACGCCATCAGCCCGATGGAAATCGAAGGTGTTCCATCGGTGCTCGGGGTTCAGTTCCCGGCAGACAGCCCCCGCTGATCCGCCACCTTACAAAGGAGCTTCACATGAATGTAAAACAGGCACCGCCGGACGGTTTCCGCGAGAACCGCAGTGGCCACTTTGTGCCAGAGGCACAGATCAAGCCCATTGATCTCTTGCGCGACGGGTTGGTCATGGAGAAGGTCACCCACGCTTTGCAGCTGCGGCAGCGGCTGCGTGACTTCAAACAACAGTTGTTCCCCGATATCGACGCATTCGTGCAGGTGAGTGCGGAGCAGTACAACGCGCGCATCGGAGGTGGCAAGGGCAATGTGGCGCTGTTCTCATTCGACGGCCGCTACAAAATGGTGCGTGCAATTCAGGACGCCATCACCTTCGACGAACGCCTGCAGGCTGCCAAGGCATTGATCGATGAGTGCCTCAACGACTGGACAGAAGGTGCTGACCCGAAGCTCAGAACGCTGGTAAACAAAGCTTTCCGCGTCGACTCTGACGGCAACATCAAGACCGGCGAAGTACTTTCGCTGCGCCAGTTGGAGTTCGACGACCCCCGTTGGCAGCAGGCAATGGTTGCGATCAGTGACGCCGTAACGGTGGTCAGCAGCAAGACTTATGTCCGCTTCTACGAGCGGGATGCGAACGGCATGTACCAGCCGATCAGCCTCGACCTGGCGGTGCTCTGAACATGAAGACCACCAACGCACTGGCCATCGCAATCGCCGATGGCGCCGCCAGGTCAGATATCGAGCTTTTTGCCGGTAGTACCAACGTAGAGGGCGTGCAGTTCTACAACACCGCCATGACCGCCCCAGGCTGTGGTCCTGATGAGCTGGAGGCGGTACAGCGCGCCGTCCAGTACATCGACCAGCGGGGGGACGTGTTCCCCTGGTATATGCAGCGCCACATCGGCGCCTCGCAGCTGGTCCGCTTCGTCGAGAAGGAGAGCAACGATGGCTGATATCCCCGCAATCCGGTCATTCAAGATCGACAACGGCTTCGATCTGTCGATCACGCTCGATATCGATACCGCTGTCTTCACTCCCGACTATGCCCGGGAAACGGCCCGCTTTTGGTCGTCGAAGGACGAGGTGCTGGATGCCTCAGACAATGACGATTACCAAGCGGTCGCGCGCTACGCCGCGAGCTGGCTGTGGGGCTATCTGATTGAAGGCTACACGGTGGCCGGCGCCTTGACTGAATTGCATGAGCAGGAAGGCTGGTGCCATCCGGGCGGCAGTGTCGGCATCTCGATCCGCGAATACGACGTGCCGGGGTTCGATGCGGCCGCTTATGAAGTGGAGGTGCTGTGATGGCACACACGCTGACCCGCACCGACCAGGTGCTGGAAGTTCTGAAGGCCGGCGGCCAGGTGCAGGCTTCCGCTGACGCGCGGTTGCTGCGCCTGGTCGACAAGACCGGCAAGGTCGTAGCGGCATGGCAGACGGCTATCAAGGCGGCCGCCAAGAAATTGGGCCTCGTCCCCGCAACTGGCGAGGCGCTGGAGTGGATCCAGACCGCGCGCGACGATATCGCACGTGGCGACCTGGTGGATGCGATGGACTCGCTGCTGGTGGCGCATCGTTGCCTGCAGACGGTGCGGCAGCAGGCACTCGCTGCCGCCGCGAGCCGGGGGGAATGAGCATGTTCCCGAAGAATGTGACGATCTTCCGCTTCCCGAGCTCGGTGGACTTCTCCGAGGTCGAAACACTCCTGCCGCTGGATGTCCTCAAGCCGGTGGGTGCGCTGGAAATGACCTCGCGCGGCTTCATTTCTCCTTTCGGGCGGGAAGAGAAGGTTCAGCTCTCCCACCGTATGGGTGATTTCCTGTGGCTGACCATCGGCACCGAAGAAAAGATCCTGCCCGGGGCTGTCGTCGGCAACAAGCTGGACGAGAAGATCCAGCAGATCGAGGCCAACGAAGGCAGGAAGGCGGGGGGCCGCGAGCGCAAGCGCCTGAAAGATGACCTCCTGCACGAGCTGATGCCGCAGGCCTTCGTCAAACAGCTGCGCACTGATGCCTTCCTTGACCTGCAGCATGGCTTCGTCGCGGTGGACACGTCGAGCTACAAGACCGGCGAGAACGTGATGAGTGATATCCGGGGGCTGCTGGGCAGCTTCCCGGCGCTTCGATTGAACGCCGAGATCGCTCCGCGCACGATCCTGACCGCCTGGATCGCAGGCGAGCCGTTGCCCGAGGGCCTGTTGCTCGGTGAAGAGGCGGAGCTGCGTGACCCGGCCGAGGGCGGCGCCAAGGTGCACTGCACCGACCAGGAACTGCGCTGTGACGAGGTCGACAAGCATCTGGACGCCGGCAAGCAGGTCACCAAGCTGGCGCTGGTGTTCGAGGACAACCTGTCATTCGTCCTCGGCGATGACCTGATTGTGCGCAAGCTGAAGTTCCTGGACGGTGCCACCGATCAGTTGGAAAACATCGACGAGGAAGGCCGCCGTGCCGAGCTGGATGCCCGCTTCGCGCTAATCAGTGGTGAACTGCGCCGCCTGTTCCTGTTGCTGGAGCGGGCCCTGAAACTGTCCAAGGCGGAGGGCTGACAGATGGGCGATATCGTCACCATGCCTGAAGAACTGCCGGCCGGCCCGCTGGGGCTGCTGCGGCTGGCCGACACCTTCTACAAGGCCGGCTATGCGTCGCTGGCCAGCGACATGCGCCGCTGGGCCGACGAGCTGGCCGTCGCCCGTGGACGCCCCAACCAGGAAGAGTTGCTGGGGGTGGCAGCACGCTATGCGGAATGGCTGAAGAACCGGGGCCGTGGCACCAGCTTCTCCACCTTCGTCAACGAGTTCGGCTATGAGGAATCCGACTGTTCCAACGTCTACCAGAACCTCATATTGCCGGCTCTCCGGCTGCTGGAGAACTTCGATGGCCGCTAAGCCCACCACGAAAGGCTGCCGCACCGGGGCAGGCGATCAGCGCCTGGCAACGATTCGGGCGGTCCAGGCCATGCGCCGCAAGCTCGACCTGGATGATTGCGCCTACCGTGACCTGGTTGAGCGGCTTTCCGCTGGCCACGGCCGCCCGGTGCGCAGCGCCGGGGATTGCACCCAGGCCCAGCTCGACGCGGTGGCCTCTGAGCTGCGGCAGAAGCTGGGCCAGCCCGTCCGCTCCAGCTGGAAGGGCAAGCCCAAGGCCGGCCCGCAGGACCGGGAGGCCCGTATGCGCAAGATCGAGGCACTGATCGCTGACCAAGGGCGTGGGTGGGAATACGCACATGCCCTGGCGCGGAACATCGCCAAGGTCGAGCGGCTAGAGTTCTGCGACGCGGCGGCCCTCGGCAAGATCATCGCTGCGCTGGAATATGACATTCGCCGCCACCCCGAGCGCAGCCGCACGGGCTATAAGCCGGAGCCCCGCTGACCCGTGAACGCAACGGATGCCCTCCGCAATGAGTTCTTGACCGATGTGGCTGAAGCCGCTGAGCGAACTGCCCGTGCCCACGGCATCGACCAGGCCCTGGCCGAGCAGATCGGTGCGGCAGTAGCTGACATGATGTGCGTCGAGTACGCGGGCATCCGGATCTATATAAACCTCGACCTGGCCTTCAAGCTGGCCCCCCGCGACCGTGAAATCTGCCGGTTGCGGGCCGATGGCAAGACCATCCCAGAGCTCGCCAAAGCCTTCTCGCTCTCCGAGGAGCGCATCCGGCAGATCATCCGTCGTCGAGATGCCCGAGACCCTGACTTTGACCAAGGTCAGTTGTTCTAGAATGTCCGCAACGCTCTAATTTGCCGTCCATACGTTTTACGCCACGCGCAACAACGTTTCCGACGCCATCCAGAATCAGCCGTGTTCTTCCGACCTCTTCCGGCTAGATATCTCAACATCCCCCCTGATATATCTCACCCCTGCACAGCAAGGGCAGGATCAAAAGCGAACCCCTCCCCGGCCCTCACCTACGCACTGCGTGCGCAAGGGAGGGAGCAGGCTTCGCCCCCTCCCTTTGGCGCAGCCAAGGGGAGGGTTGGGGAGGGGTCGGTTTTTGAATTTGGCTACAGCTCAAGCGCAAGAAGCACCAAGAACACGCACGCGGCCGGCAATTCCCAGGCCTGTTCCGGAACTAGATACCCGGCGGCAAGGTCACTTCAAAACGGGCGCCGCCCAGCTCTTCCGAACGCTTGACCTGCAGCTCACCGCGATAGGCCTTGATCAGGTCCTGCACGATCGACAGACCAATGCCGTGGCCCTGCACGCGCTCATCGCCGCGCACGCCACGCTGCAGCACCTTGGCGATATTGTCCTCGGCAATGCCCGGGCCATCATCGTCCACTGCCAACGCCAGGCCTGCGCGCTTGCCATTGCCAGCGGTGATCGGCTTGGCGGTCAGCAGCACGCGTCGGTTGGCCCATTTGAAGGCGTTCTCCAACAGGTTGCCCAGCAGTTCCTGCAGGTCGCCCGGCTCGCCGTAGAAGTTCACCCCCGGCGCCACCTCGAACTCGCAGAACACGCCCTTGGCGGCGTAGACCTTCTCCAGCCCGCGCACGATTTCCTCGGCGGTGGTTTCGATCGGCACCGGTGCCGAGAACAGCTTGTGCCCGGACGATGCCGCGCGTGCCAGCTGGTAGGACACCAGGTTGTTCATGCGCTGCAACTGCACGCCCACTTCCTCGCGCAGCTCGCTCTCATTGCTGGTACCGCTTTCCAACTCGTTGCGCAGCACCGCCAGCGGTGTCTTCAGGCTGTGCGCCAGATCGGCCAGGGTATTGCGCTGGCGCTCCAGGTTCTCGCGCTCGCTCTCGATGAAGGCGTTGATGCTTTCGGTCAGCGGCTCCAGCTCGCGCGGATGCAGTTCGCTCATGCGTTCGCGTTCGCCGCGCTGCACGCGGGTCAGTTCGTTGATCACGCGCTTGAGCGGACGCAGGCTCCACTGCAGCACCAGCGTCTGCAGCAGCAACAGGATCAGGCCGGTAACACCCAGCCAGAACCACACCGCCGCACGGAAACTGCGCAGCTGCATGCCCAGCGCGCGCGAATCCTCAAGCACATAGATGGTGTACGGAAACTCGGATTCGGGCGCGCCATCGCCGCCCCATACCAGGCCCATGCCGTAGCGATAGACCTCGCCGGGCGTGCCGTCGATCTGGGTGATGGGCAAGGGGCCTTCGAATACTTCCTCGCGCGGCTTGAGCGTGTGCTCGCTCACGTCCGGCAGCATCGGGCCTTCGGCCGACATCGAGTTGGCGACATGGCCGGGCATCACCACCTGCAGGTACAGGCCGCTGCCGGGCACATCGAAACGCGGATCCGGTGGCTGTTCGCGGATGTACAGCGAGCCATCACGGGTGAAATCGATGCCACCGGCATAGGCGGTGGCGTAGTTCTTCAGGCGCTCGCTGAGGTTGTCACGCGCGGTCTGGCCAAAGGCCGCATCCAGCGCGTAACCGGCCAGGGCCAGGAAGGCCACAAGGCCCACCGACGCCGCCAACAGCTGGCGGGCCTGCAGGGAGCGGGGCCGCCAACGCTTCAATAGCCACTGACGGCCCGTCATCACGCTCTACCCCTTGGCGGGGCTCAGCCCTCGTTGCGCGGAATCGCGAAGCGGTAGCCGCGACCACGCACGGTTTCGATCGGCTTGAGCTCGCCGTCCGGGTCGAGCTTCTTGCGCAGGCGGCCGATGAACACTTCCAGCACGTTCGAGTCGCGGTCGAAATCCTGCTGGTAGATGTGCTCGGTCAGGTCGGCCTTGGAGACCAGCTCACCGGCATGCATCATCAGGTATTCCAGCACCTTGTACTCGTAGCTGGTGAGGTCGACATTGCTGCCGGCCACGCTCACCGTCTGGGCGGCCAGATCCAGCGCCACCGGGCCACATTCCAGGGTCGGCTTGGACCAGCCAGCGGCGCGGCGCAGCAGCGCGTTGACGCGAGCCAGCAGCTCTTCCACATGGAACGGCTTGACCAGGTAGTCATCGGCGCCCTGCTTCAGGCCCTCGACCTTGTCCTGCCAGCTGGAACGTGCGGTCAGGATCAGCACCGGGAATTTCTTGCCCTCGTCACGCAGCGCGCGGATCAGCTCCATGCCCGACATCTTGGGCAGGCCCAGATCGATGATGCCCACGTCGAACGGCACTTCGCGGCCCATATACAGGCCTTCCTCGCCATCCTGAGCGGCATCCACGGCAAAACCTTCGCGCTTGAGGCGGGCCGCAAGGGTTTCCCGCAGCGGGGCTTCGTCTTCAACCAGAAGGATACGCATGAACTCTCCCTAGTACTTTGGGCCGGCCAAGCGGCCAGCGTGTGTATTCAAAACCCACAACCACTATCGCTGTTCAGGAGTTATCGCCGCGTGGTGGCAGCTCCGCCCGCTGGTCGCGCGGGTGGTCTCGTGAAGGCGAAGGGTCGTCCATGTAGCGTACGCGCCCACGGTCATCCATGTATTTGACACGATTGATGTCGCGGCCGTCATACGGCACGCGCTCCGCGCCAAGAATGCGCCCACCGGTCTCGCGTTGCACGCGCCGCACGGCATCGGACAGCGAGCGGTCTGCACCGCCCTGACGGCCCGCGCGTGCAACGCGCTCACCGCCGTCCATGCCACGGGCGTGCTCGCCCCGCGACTGTTGCGGCTGCTGCGCCGACGCCACGACCACGCCCGGACCGGCCACGACCAACGTGGCAATCAGGGCGACCAGCAGACGACGACGGGAAAGCGAATGCATGGGACAGATCCTAGCGGACGGCGAGGCAACGTTCAAAATTCGTAAACCACGACCCCTGAAAATTTCCCCGAGGCCTTACGAAATCGAGCCAAATTCTTGATTTTTAGGGGTGAATCCGATCTGAACCCGTCCCCTCGCCCTGCCTGCTCGTTCAGCAAGCTGACCAAACATGTCCTGCGGCGCCGCCTCCATCGACCGCTCAGGCAACCCGTGCGGCCTGCTGGCGGGTGACCTCCAGTGCCTGCTCGACCAGTGCCCAGTCGGCACCCGGCCGGTGCGCGCCCTCGCTGAGCACCTGGCGGAAACCGCGCCCGCCCGGCTGGCCATGGAACAGGCCGAGCACGTGGCGGGTGATGTGCTTCAAGGCCAGGCCGGCACCCAGCTGTGCCTCGACATAGGGCCGCAGCGCAATCAGCAGTTCCTCGCGGCCGCGCAGCGGCTGCCCGGTCTGCGCGCAGTCCAGGGCATGCAGCACGTAGGGGTCGTGATAGGCCGCACGGCCGAGCATCACCCCGTCCATGTGCTGCATGTGCTGCTGTGCGGCCTCGACCGTGGCGATGCCACCGTTGATCACCAACGGCAGCGTCGGACGCTCACGCTTGAGCTGGTAGGCCCATTCATAGCGGAGCGGCGGGATCTCGCGGTTTTCCTTGGGCGACAAGCCCTTGAGCCAGGCATTGCGGGCATGCACCACCACCATCGCAGCGCCGGCCTGGACCTGCCGGTCCACAAAACCGGCAAACACGTCGTAGTCCTTGTCCTCGTCCACACCCAGGCGGCATTTGACCGTGATCGGGATATCCACCGCCGCCACCATCGCCGCGACGCATTCAGCAACCAATTCAGGTTCGCGCATCAGGCAGGCACCGAAGCGCCCGGCCTGGACCCGGTCAGACGGGCAGCCACAATTGAGGTTGACCTCGTCATAGCCCCACTCGGCGGCAATTCGGGCAGCCTGGGCCAGCGCATCGGGATCGCTGCCACCCAGCTGCAGGGCCAGCGGCTGCTCGACCGGGTTGAAACCGATAAGCCGCTCGCGGTCGCCATGGATCACCGCATTGGCATGCACCATCTCGGTATACAGCCGCGCGCCCGGCGCCAACAGCCGGTGGAACACCCGGCAATGCCGGTCCGTCCAGTCCATCATCGGGGCAACGGACAGGCGCAGGGAGTCGGCGTAGCGGGTGGCAGGCGAGGCGGAAAGCTGGGACATGATCGGATCGAAAGTCAGGTGGCTGTGCGGCCTCAACGGGCGCCAGCGGGGAACTCGGGCTGCAAAGAGTAAACGACCGGGCTGAACCCCGCCGGTCCATGATCGTGGCAGCCAGTTGGCGAAAGCCAAGGGGGCACCTCCACACGCCAGCTCATGCAGGATGCCTGGGCCGCAGCCTGACAGCCGGTCGTCCAGCGCTCTTACCCCGCACATGGGCCGCCGCAAGGGGGCGTGGCTGCCCCATTTGCAGGGGATATGGCCCAGCGGTTCAGCGCACTCTTACGGTCTGCGGCGATAACAGGCGGGTAAACGTCACCGATCACAGCACGAGCCGTCTCTTGGATACTGCCACCGCTCCCCGTTCCGACCTGCTGGCCGGGCTTTCCGACGCCCAACGCGACAGCCTGCTTGCCCGGATGCGGCGACTGCAACTGCGCAAGGGCGAGCACCTGGTACGCCAGGGCGAGGCCGCCAATCATGTCTACTACGTGCTGCGCGGGCGCTTTGAGGTGCTGCTCGGTGGCCGTCACCTGGTGGCCGAGATCGGAGCGGGGGAACCGGTCGGCGAGATCGCCTTCTTTGGTGGCCTGCCGCGTACCGCCGATGTGGTCGCCAGCCGCGACTCGGAGGTATTGGAGCTCAGCCGCGACAGCTTTGAGCATGTGTCGGCAGCGCAGCCGGACTTCACCCAGTCGATCCTGCGCATCCTCGGCCGTCGCCTGGCCGCCACCACCTCGGCGGCGGCGGCGATGGCACCCCGCATCGCCGATGCCATCGGACTGTGCCCGGCCGGCACCGCCCCCATCCCCGCGCAACTGGTCGAACAGCTGCTGCAGGCTTTGCGCGCCAGCGGCACCGCCACCGGCGTCTTGCGTGCAGGCGACCTGCCGGGCGACGTCGCCGTTGACAACGAACAGCAGCTCTCGCAGTGGTTGGGCATGCAGGAACATGCCGGCAGCAAGCTGTTGCTGGTAGCGGGTGACGGCAATGCCGCCTGGGACCGCGCCGCGCTGCGCCATTGCGACCAGTTGCTGCTGTGCGGCCGCCAAGACCTGGCGCATACCGGGCCGGTGCCGCTGAGTGCGCTTGAAGCCTATGCGCTGCCCTTGTTCCGGCCACGCCAGGTTGGTCTGCTGCTGTGGCGCGAACACGGTGGTGACGCGATCCGCCACACCCGTCATTGGCTGCAGGAGCGGCCATTGCACCTGCATCACCACCTGGCGCTGCAACAGCCGCGCGACTACGCGCGCGTGGCGCGACTGCTCACCGGCCGCGGACTGGGCGCGGTGCTCGGCGGCGGCGGCGCGCTGGGCGCAGGCCATATCGGCACCTTGCGGGCGCTGTCCGAAGCAGGCATCGAGCTGGACATCATCGGCGGCACGTCGATCGGCTCGGTGGTCGGCCATGCCTATGCGGCCGGCAACGACGCCGCGGCGATGATGCAGGACTACGAGCAGTTCTTCCTGCGCAACAAGGCGCTGGGGCGCTTCACCCTGCCCTGGTACAGCCTGCTCGACCACCGCCACCTGGATGCCTGCATGCAGGCACAGCTCGGCGATGCACGCCTGGAAGACCTTCCGCTGAACTACTTCGCGGTGGGGGCCAACCTGTCCACCAACGAGTTGGAAGTGGTGCGCCACGGCCTGACCTGGCAGGCGCTGCGCATTTCAACCGCCATCCCGGTGGCGCTGCCGCCGTGGATCAACGAACAAGGACAGGTGCTGGTCGATGGCGGGGTGATGAACAACGTGCCGATCTCGGTGATGCGCGCCATCAAGAGCGGACCCAACATCGTGTCGATGCTGTCGCCGGGCAACGAGTGGCGGGTGCGGAGTGCCTACGGCAACGTACCGTCGCGCCTGTCACTGGCTTGGCAGCTGCTGCGCGGGCGGCGCAGGGGCGATGACTTCCCGCGTATTGGTGAGGTGGCGGCGCGTTCGATGCAGATCACCTCCGGGCGCATGCTGCGCGGCACCGGTCTTGGCAGCGACCTGCTGCTGAAACCACCCACCGTCCCGGGGATGGGCCTGCTCGCCTTCAAGCTGGGCCGTGCGCAGGAACAGGCCGGTTATGAATACACGCTGCGTTTCCTCGACAAGGCCGGCGGCCTGGACGGCATCAACGCCTGGCGCCGCGGCGAAGTGATGCCCGGCTTCGAGGATTGATGCCGCGCAAGACCGGCGATCAGGGCAAGGGGCCGAACACCAGCAACAAGGCCACCCACACAAATTTGCAGACGATGTGCAGCAGCTGGTCGACGTTGTAGCTGATGCGATGGCCGCACTTGAGGTCATCGATCAAAGCATGTGCCAGCGCTTCGAACAGGCCCAGCAACATGCTGCCGGTGACCCAGCCCACCACCCCACCGTGGATCACCGCATGCGCGCCCAATGCCTGGTACCACGGCACCCCGGCCAGCGGCGCGAAGCGGTTCTTGGCCCTGGACAGAAACTCGCCCTGCAACGGGTAATCCGCCAATGCATGGCCGACGATCAACAACACAAACGTGGTCAACGACGGAATCAGGGACATGTGCCGATTGGGTTCAGGTCAGGGGTTGAGTCTGGCACTACTTGGAGGTCGCCGTGAAGATGCCATCCCATTGCGTCGGCGGATGTTTGATCAACTGCTCAAGTCGCTGCAGGTAAAGCATGTGCAACTGCGTAAGCAGCTGCAGTTCGTACTGCGCCTGCAGTGCGCCGAGCGCACGCAGCGCAGCACTGAAATTCCCGCAGCGATACAGACCAAGAACCTGTGCGTGGGCCTGCGCCAACGCCTGGAAATCCGCCTGCTGCGCAAACTGCGCATCGCCAAGCAAGGCAAACAGCTGCACCGGTTCAGTGCGTCCCACCACCCGCACCCGATCCACTTCCAGATAGGCCAGATCGGCGGCCTCGGCGCGCACCGCATCGGTCACCATCACGGTGACGCCGTAGTACTTGGTCAGCCCTTCCACGCGCGAGGCGAGGTTGACGGTGTCACCAATGGCCGAATAGGAGAACCGCTGCTGCGACCCCAGGTTGCCGACGCAGGCATCGCCCAGGTTCAAACCCACACCGATGCGCAATGCGCTGCCGCGTTCGCGATTGAGCGCCTCCACCGCAGCCACCATGCCCAGCGCCGCCAGGCAGGCCTTGCGTGGATGCGCGGCGATGTCGACCGGTGCATTCCAGAACGCCATGATCGCGTCGCCGATGTACTTGTCGATGGTCGCTTCATGCGCCAGCAACACATCGGTCATTGGCGTCAGGAAGTCATTGAGCAACGCGGTCAATGCATCCGGACTCAGATTCTCCGACAGTGAGGTGAAGCCGCGGATATCCGAGAACAACACGGTGATCCGCCGTGTCTGGCCACCAAGCTGCAAGGCCTGCGCATCATGCGATAGACGTTCGACCAGGGCCGGTGACAGGTAGCGCGCAAATGCCGTGCGCACGAAGCGTTTCTCGCGGTTACCGGCAAACAGCAATGCAGGCAGCATGCTGACAAACACCGCCAGCAGGCATAGCAGTGCCGGCACCGGATCCAGCAACCAGGTGTGCCGGGTATACGCCCACCACGCCATGCCGAGCACACCGGCCAGCAACAGCAGAAAGACCAGCGAAGACAGCAGCGGCCGTGCGCCCGCCAGCACCAGCAACAACAGCACACTGCTGACGATGGCAACCAGCACTTCCGCGCCGCGCGCCCAATCCGGGCGCTGCAGGGATTGTTGATTCAAGGCCTGGTCGATCAGCTCGGCATGCACATTGACGCCGGGTTCGGCCGCCGCCAGCGGCGTGGCAACGATGTCGCGCAGGCCGATGGCCGAGGTGCCGACCAGCACAACACGGCCCTCCACCTTGTCCGACCATGCCGCCGCATCACCCTGCAACAGCTGCCATGCCGGAATCACCGTCATATGCGGCATGCCCGAATAGTGGACGCGAAAGCGGCCATCGGCGGCGGCTGGCAACTCCAGCATGCCGACCTTCACTGCAGTCAGCGCAAGCGGGCCAGCGGCGCTTTCACCGCTGGCATCACTGGAGCGCAGCACCAGGCCGGATGCGCCCTGCGCGACGCGCAGGGCTTCCACGCCCAGCCCGGGATAAAGCTGGCCATCGGCAGATGCCAACAACGGCATCGCGCGGATGATGTTGTCGTGTGCCGGCGGAAACGAAAAGCTGCCGATGCCGGTGGCCGCCGCGCTCAACGCCGGCAGATTGGACAATCCGCCTTCGAAAGCGGGCAGATAGCGGCGCGGGTCGCTACCGGCGAACGACAGCCCGGCCAGCGGCGGTGACAATGCGCGCCCGGTTTCGCTCGACAGCGCAACGCCCATCACCACCGGGTTGCGGGCGATGGCCTCGGCGAACACGCGGTCATTGTCCAACGGCGCGTCATCCGGCACCCGGACGGCGATGCCCTGCGCCTGCAGGCGCTGCAGCTGTGGTCCCAGCGAAGTACGGTCCGGTTCGGTGAACACCATGTCGAAGGCAATGACCGCCGCACCAAGACTGCCGACGGTATCGACCAGCTGTCCCATCTGATCGCGTGGCCACGGCCATTGCCCAACCCGCGCCAGCGATGCCTCATCGATGTCCACCACCAGCACACCCGGATCAGGCGTGGCCGCACGCGGGGCGGCGCGCTGGAAACTGTCGAACAGCAGATCAGCCTGCCGCGACAGGCCATCGCGGAACGCGGTGTCGATCAGCAATGCCAGCAACAACACCGCCACCCCACCGAGCAGCAGCCTGGCGCGGCGCGGTCGCGCTGGCGTTGCCTTGCGGCGGCTCGACGACAGCTCGCTCACGGGGCGCCGGAAGCAGGCGTCTCACTGGTTTTCTTGCCAGCGAAGATGCCGGTGGCCGACCAGTTCGTTCCGCCTTCCTCACGCACGTCGAAGGTGCCCAGCATCGCCGCGGTGTTGTCCGTGCCGTCCGAGGCGAAGCCAGCGGTGTAGCGGCCGAAATAAGGCGCGGCCATGGTGGACTCGATGGTTCCCGAGATCGCGTTGTCCGGCATGCCGGAAGCGGCCGAACCCAGGTCAAAGCTGCTGCCGAAACTGTGCCCATCGAAATTGGCGATGTTCAAGCTGCCGGTGCCGGCGGCAAAGTTCACTGTCGCGGTGAAATCCCCGGTCAAACCGTCGACGACCTGGTCATCACGATAAGCCGCACCGATCACCATGCCCGAATAGGAGGCAACGATGTTGGTCGGCAGCTCGGCCAGCGGGGTCAGCTTGCCGATGATCCAGTAACCGTTCTGTGCGACGTTCGGCGGCACATCCTCGCCCGGAATGCCCGGCTGGGTTCCCGGTACATTGATCGCCTCCCAATGTCCCCAGCTCAGGTAATCGCAGTTGCAGAGCAGGTCCGGGCTTCCGTCCACGCGCAGGCTGCCCTGGTTGCTTTCGAACTCATAGCTGCGGTCATGCAGATAGTCACCCGCACCTGACAGGGAGGCACCGTTCCAGGACTCCGGCGCAATGCTGGCGGTGAAGGTACCGGCGGCAGCATCGAACTGGAAGCTCGCGGTGCTTGTGGACACTGCCGTGTTGCCGGCATAGGCAGAGGCGAAGCCTTGCATGATGCCGTTCAGCGTCTTGGGCAAGTCCGGATCTACCGGTTCTACCGGTTCTACTGGTTCTACTGGTTCTACTGGTTCTACTGGTTCTACTGGTTCTACTGGTTCTACCGGGTCTACCGGACCTACAGGGTCGACCGGCGTCACCGGATCCGGCGGTGTGGCGCGGCGCTCAAGCTCTGTCTCGAGCTGCGATTGCCCGGGGCTGTCGCCCTGCGCAGCAGGCAGCAATGCCGAAGGCCCCTGCCCCGGCACAACACCGGGCACACCCAGCGCCGGCCCCATCGGAGCGCCGCTGAACCCGGCACGCGCGTTTGGCTGTGCCTCCAGCCCACCGACATTCTGGTCCTCACCCTGCGCCGCTGGCAGCGCCGCCGCCGGATCAACCGGCGCACCGCCGCCATTGTTGATCAAGGCACCATCGCCGTTGGAACTGAAGCCCGTACCCGGTTGGTGCAGCACCACCGCCGGTCCCTGCGCCGGTTCGAAGCGTGCCTCATCGCCAAACTCGAACTGCCCGATGGCACTGCCTGCACAACCGGCCGCCGCATCATCCACGCACAAACCCAGAATGCCGCCACGGATGCCGGCCACGCCGACCGGCGTCTTGATCTTCACTCCATCCGCGCTCTTGGACGCCGCACCGCCAATGAAACGCATAACCCCGCGCGACATGCTGCCAGCCAGCTGCGCCGTTCCCCGCTCGGGGTTGTAGACGAATTGATCGATCACCAACGACGAACGCGGGCCGATGGTGAAACTGGAACCGTCCACCAGCAGCACCTGCACCACGCCCTTGGCGTCGGTCTGGAAGCGCTGGTTGCGCAACACGTTGTCGCCCAGTCGCACCACCCGCGGTGCCGTCGAACCGAAGTAACTCTGGGCATCCGGCGCGACCGCCGCCGCAGTGCCCACTTTCTCGGCCGAGGCCGGCGCCACCGCAAGCAACAGGCCCGCAATTACCGCTACCGGTAGATGGATACGCATCGCTGGAATCCTCAGAACGCCTGGATCACTGAAAAGCCGGCAAACCGGTTGTTGTACTCGCGCAGTGCATAGTTGGAATGCAGCCGCCGGTAGCCGGCATACAGCTGCAGATCCGTGCCGCTGCGCAGCGGGATGGTCTGCACCGCCTGCAGCACCAATTCGTTGCCGCGTTGGCGCGTATCGCGGCTGACCACCGTCATCGGCACATCATTGCGCCGCCGCGCTGCCTGGGCAGTCACCGCCAGCATCCACGGTTGGCTGTGTTTGCCGAGCAAGGCGGGGTAGCGATAGTTCACGCCGACGTTGAAGCGCGGTTCCCAATAACTGTTGAACGCGACCTGCGCCTTGCGCCGCTCGACGCCAGGATTCAGCAGCAACTGCCAGTCATCGGCAAGCTGACGGCTGTAGCTGACGCTGGCACGGTAGCGGTCACCCGAATAGGCCTTGGCACTGGCCATGTCCGCGGCCGGGGTATAGCGCTCATCGCGCCAGTCGACATTCGCCGCCAGCAATGATTCACGGCCTATCGGCTTGCGGAAGGCGACCGCCAATCCTCCCGAATGCATGTAGCGCGTGCCATCCAGCCAGGTCTGCCCCAGCAGTCCGGCAACCGCGATACGGGCGTCACGCCACCCCCAGCGGTTGAGTGAAATGTCCGGCCCCAAGCGCAGCTCCAGCCCGTCGCTGCCCAGTTCCCCCAGATCGCGATAGCGACTGGAGGCTGCGGCCAGCGACACATCCAACACACCGCCCTGTTTGGACAGCGGCTGCCGATAGCGCAGCAAAGCGCCCAGTTGCAGACTGCTGTCACTGGCTGCGCGCGAATCGGGAGCCAACTCGAAATCACGGCCATTCAAGCTGATGCTGTCACGGTCCGGCGCACCGTTGGCGTTGCTTTCCGCGCGTGCGCCGATGCTGAGCATGCCGCTGAAGCCGCCGCGCTGTTTGCGCTCACCTTCAATCACGGCCATATAGCCCGCGATGCGCCGACGTACCGGATCCGGTGTCTCCGGCAATGCCAGCACCCGGTCGAACAGCTGCCGCGCGCGCGGATAGGCACCCAGGCGGAAATACAGCGCCGCAAGCTCCAGTTGCAGCCGCGGCGTCGCCGGCCGCACGATCAGCATCCGCTCGTAAGTGGCGATCGCCGCCTCGTAATCACCGAGGCGGGTGGATGCCACCGCATAGGCGAAACCGGCATCCAGGTCCGCCGGATCGTCGAGGATCTTCTGGAACAGTTGCCGCCGCTCCGTTTCCAGCTGCGCGACCTCGCTGACCGGCACTGCCGCCGGTACGTTGTAGAAATGGTGCTGCGCCAGCGCCGTGCCGCCAGGCAAAAAGCACAGTACCGCCGCCAGGACGGCAAGGCGCGCGCGTCCCCGCCGCGCGTCCAGCACATGTCCCTCCGGGCGACGGTACTGCCCCCCCATGCTCCGTGATTCCACAATGGCCTCCTGCATCGCGGTTCCGGCTACCGGCTCGATAGCCCAGGCGCAATGTGCGCGGAGTGTATAGAGGCACCGTAAGAACACCGCGCGGTCGCGACCTTGGCGTAAGACCTCCCCGGCTAGAATCAACGCCCCACCCGTCGAGTCCGCTCAATGAACGCTTACGCCCTGTTGGCCTGCGCCATCGCCCTGGAGGTGCTCGCCACCTCGCTGCTCAAGGCCTCCGATGGCATGAGCCGGCTATGGCCCACCGTGGGTGCGCTGCTCGGTTACAGCGTGTGCTTCTGGCTGTTGGCATTGGTGATGAAGACCATCCCCACCGGCATCGCATACGCGATCTGGTCCGGCGTCGGCATCGTGTTGATCTCGTTGATCGGGCTGTTCGTGTTCAAGCAGAAGCTTGATGCGGCCGCCATCGTCGGCATTGGCCTGATCTGCGCCGGGGTGCTGGTGATCAACCTGTTCTCACGTTCAACGGCACATTGAGCGATAGAGCCGAGCGTGGTCCGCCGTTGCCCCCTCCCTTTTGCGTAGCAATGGGGAGGGCCGGGGAGGGGTGCTTTGGCTTTGCTTGCTTCGCGGCTTACGCCGCTCCTACGAGATTGTTGGTAACGCCTCTGCCGAGCATGGCTCGGCACTACCGCCGTTGCTCCCACCCTTTTGCGTCGCAAAGGGGAGGGGTGCTTTGGCTTTGCTTGCTTCGCGGCTTACGCCGCTCCCACAAGATTGCTCGCCACGCCCCTGCCGGGCATGGCTCGACACTACCTTGCTTCCATCGCCGCTGGCTTAAACTGTGCTTCCCCGCGTGAGGAAGTTGTCGATGTACGGAACCGACGTTGCGCTGCTGGTAATCGATCTGCAACCGGATTTCATGCCCGGCGGTGCCCTGCCCTGCCCGCATGGCGACACTATCGTGCCCGGCATCGCTGCGCTGTTGTCAGCACGCCACTACCACACCGTGGTTGCCACCCAGGATTGGCACCCGGCCGATCACGCCTCGTTCGCCAGCCAGCACCACGGGCGTAAACCATTCGACGCCATCGAACTGCACGGCCAACCACAAACCCTATGGCCAGACCACTGCGTCCAGGGCACGGAGGGAGCAAGTCTGGATGCACGGGTGGACTGGAAGCACGCCGACCTGATACTGCGCAAAGGCACACAGCGGCTCGTGGACTCCTATAGCGCGTTCCGCGAGAACATCGGCCCGCAAGCCACCCGTGCCCCCACCGGACTGGCCGGCTGGCTGCATGAACGCGGCATCCGCGAGGTCCACGTCTGTGGCCTGGCACGTGACTACTGCGTGCTGTGGAGCGCGCAGGACGCGGCCATCAGCGGCTTCCGGGTGCGCTTCCTGTGGGAGCTGACCCGGCCGGTGGCCGCCGCCAGCGACGAGGCCACGCGTATTGCGTTGATGGAAGCAGGTATCGAGATCGGCTGAACCCGGGCCGGATTCAGCGGAACACCACCGTGCGGTGCCCGTTGAGCAGGATGCGATGCTCCACATGCCGACGCACCGCCCGCGCCAGTACCAGCGATTCGGTATCGCTGCCCAGCTGCACCAGGTCACGCGGCGTCATTGCGTGGTCCACGCGCGCCACGTCCTGCTCGATGATCGGGCCCTCGTCCAGGTCCGAGGTCACGTAATGCGCGGTGGCGCCGATGATCTTGACCCCGCGCGCATGCGCCTGGTGATACGGCTGGGCGCCCTTGAAACTGGGCAGGAAGCTGTGGTGGATATTGATTGCCCGCCCGGACAAGGCCTCGCATAGCCGTGGCGACAGGATCTGCATGTAGCGCGCCAGCACCACCAGGTCGATGCGCTCGCGCTCGACCAGGTCGATGATCTGCTGTTCCTGTTGCTCGCGGTTTTCGGCGCTCACTGGCAGGTGGTGGAACGGCACATTGTAGGAACCGGCCAAGCCGGCGAAGTCGTTGTGGTTGGAAGCCACCGCGGCGATATCCACCTTCAGCTGGCGGCTATGGGTGCGGAATAACAGGTCATTGAGGCAATGCCCCTGCTTGCTGACCAGCACCAGCAGGCGCGCACGCCGCCGCGCATCGTGCAGTTCCCACTGCATCGCGAACTCATCGCCCAGGCCCTGCAGCCTGGCGCGCACCACCGGTTCATCGCCCGCATTGCCCATGTCGAAATGCACGCGCAGGAAGAAGCGGCCGCTTTCATCATCACCAAACTGCTGGGCATCGAGGATGTTGCAGCCCGCCTCGAACAGCAGGCCGGACACGCGATAGACAATGCCGGTGCGGTCCGGGCAGGAAAGAGTGAGGATGAAATCGGGACGCATGGCCAACAACATTTATCGGTGGGGTCGTGGAAAGTAACCGTTCCAGTCGATCCCCGGCAAAGACAGTTGCAGCTGACACGGTTTGCCCGTCGGCCTGCTCAGTGCGGATGTACCGTCAGCGCCACCAGCCGCATCACCACCGGCCGCACCATTAGCACGCAGCAGAATGCGGTTGGCATCGCCAGGCAGTAAGCCGACAGCACCCGCGCCGGGAACTGGCCATCGATGCCGGCATTGGCGGCCGTGATCACCAGGCACATCAGCATGGCCATGATCGAGGCCATGAAGAAAGCGAAAACAACAGGTGTGGCGCGCGCATGCAACTTCCAGCGGGCAACGGCGACGGAACGGGGGTCTGGCGGCATCCAGCGGGATCCATGCATGCAGCAATCAGGCGCTGCGGGCCGGGCACGATAGTCGGCAAGCCGGCGGCCGGCTAGATCGCGTCGGCTTGGCGCTTTATAAAGATTTACTTTGCAATCCTCCCGGAAAATGCCGAGCGGCATGAACATACTCCACGCCATCCGCAGCTTCATCCGCACCGCCGACGCCGGCAGCCTGGCCGCTGCCGCGCGTACCCTGGGCATCAGTGCGGCAGCGGTGGGCCAGAACATCGCCCGCCTGGAAGCCCATCTGGGCGTGCGCCTGTTCAACCGCACCACCCGCCAGTTGGCCCTGACCGAACGCGGTGCCGTCTACCTGGCACAGGTGCGGCATATCGAGCGCGACCTGCAGCGCGCCCAGGCAGCGGTGACCGACCCCGATGCGATGCCGGCCGGTCGGCTGCGCATCGCCAGCAGTGCCGCGTTCGGCCGGCATGTGCTTGCACCATTGCTGCCGGCCCTGCAGCAACGTTATCCGCGACTGGAAATGGAGCTGCTGCTGGCCGACCGCAGCGTCGACCACGCCCATGAAGACGTGGATGTCAGCATCCGCATCGAGCCGCAGCTGGAGGAAGGCCTGGTGGCACGGCCCATCGCGCAGGTGCCATTCGTGTTCTGTGCCGCACCGGCCTATCTGGCCATCGCCGGCACACCGCGTACACCCGATGAGCTGCACGAGCACCGCTGCCTGCTGTTCCGCTATCCGCTGGATGGACGCTACCTGCGCTGGGGTTTCGTCCGCGACGGCCTGCGCTTTGATGCTGAGGTACAACCAGCGCTGGTCAGCGACGATATCGATGCCCTGGCGGCGATGGCCGCACGCGGCGGCGGCATCACCCGGCTGGCGAGCTTCGTCGCCGCCCCGTATCTGGCACGCGGTGAGCTGCAGGCCCTGTTCCAGGATGAGGCCAGCAGCGATGCGCAGGCCTCACCGGAGCCGATGCGCCTGTTCCTGTGCGTCAGCGACCGCCGCGACCTGACCCCGAAAGTGCGCTCGCTGCTGCAGCACATCCTCGATGCCCTGCCGCCGGCCTGGCGCATCGACATCGACCACGCCTGAGCGCCAGCGGCCGCACCGCTGGCGCCTTCGCCGGACGTCAGCCTCGTTGGTCGAGCTTGAACAGACCGCGCGCTTCATGGGGTTCGCAGCGCATGTATTGCGGCGACACCGTCACCTGCGCGCCCAGCGCTGCCGCGGCATGCCACGGCCAGCGCGGGTCGTAGAGAATGCCGCGGGCGATGCCGATTGCGTCGGCCTTGCCATCGACGAGGATTTCCTCGGCATGCGTCGGCTCTGTGATCAGGCCCACCGCGATCACCGGCGTGCCGATTTCGGCCTTGATCGCCGCCGCCTGCGGCACCTGGTAGCCGGGCTCGACCGGAATCTGCTGGCGCGGATCCAGCCCGCCGCTGGACACATGCAGGAAGTCGTTGCCGCGTGCCTCCAGCGCCTTGGCCAGCACGATGCTCTGGGCGACATCCCAGCCGCCTTCTACCCAATCGGTAGCAGAGATGCGCACGCCCAGTGCAACGCTGCTCGGCACCACCGCACGCACCGCATCGAATACCCGCAGCAACAGGCGCATGCGGTTTTCCAGCGAGCCGCCGTAGGCATCATCGCGCTGGTTGCTCAGCGGCGACAGGAACTGATGCAGCAGGTAGCCATGCGCGGCATGTAGTTCAATCAGCTCCAGACCGAGCCGCACCGCGCGCTTGGCGGCAGCAGCAAAGTCTTCAACCACCGCGTCGATACCGGCGTCATCCAATGCTTCAGGCGTGGGATCACCGGCCTTGAACGGCCGCGCCGACGGTGCCAGCACCTGCCAGCCGTGCGCCTGTTCCGGCGCGATTGCGCCACCGCCATCCCAGGGCCTTGCAGTGGACGCCTTGCGCCCGGCATGGGCCAGTTGCACGCCGATCGGCATGCTCGACCAGCGCCGCACCGACGCCAGCACCTTGGCCAGTGCCGCTTCGGTGACGTCATCCCACAAACCCAGATCAGCCCAGCTGATGCGCGCACGCGGCTCGACCGCGGTCGCTTCGATGATCAACAGGCCGGCGCCGGACTGCGCCAGCTGGCCCAGATGGATCGTGTGCCAATCAGTGGCCTGCCCGTCTTCGGCCGAGTATTGGCACATCGGCGCGATGACGATGCGGTTGGAAAGGGAAAGCGGGCCTAGCGACAACGGTGAGAAAAGCTGGCTCACGTGGGGAACGTCCATCAACGGTGGGGGCGCCCATTGCACGCCGCGCCGGCCGTTGATTCAACCGGCGTGATGGATCACTGCGTCTTGGTGCCGTCCAACAGGAAGGCAAGTGCCTGGGCGCAGGGCATTTCCACCTTCAGCGACAGCAGGTGATCGGCGCGGGTAAGACCCAGATTGACAGCGGCCACCGGCAGACCGGCCTTGGCGGCGGCATCGACGAAGCGAAAACCCGAATACACCATCAGCGACGAGCCCAGCACCAGCACCGCATCGGAACGCTGCAGATGTTCATGCACGGCGGCAACGCGCTCGCGCGGCACGTTCTCGCCGAAGAACACCACGTCAGGTTTAAGCACGCCACCACATGCATCACAAGCCGGCACGCTGAAGGCGGAGAAATCGGCTTCCAGATCGGCATCACCATCGGGCGCGATGCCGGCCTCCAAGGTGTCCCAGCCCGGGTTGGCATCCAGCAGTCGCTGTTGCAGCAGCTCACGCGAGCTGCGTGCTTCACAGCCCATGCAACGTACCTGGTCCAGTCGGCCGTGCAGATCGATCACCGTCTGGCTGCCCGCCGCCTGGTGCAGGCAATCCACGTTCTGGGTCAGCAGCAGCTCGATGCGACCATCGGCTTCCAACGCCGCCAGCGCACGGTGCGTGCCATTGGGCAAGGCCTGGCCGAAGCGCGGCCAGCCCAGCAGGCTGCGCGCCCAATAACGCTTGCGTGTTGCTTCCTCGTCCATGAAGGCCTGGTAGGTCACCGGCGGCGTGCGCTTCCATTGGCCATCGCGATCGCGATAGTCGGGAATGCCGGAGTCGGTGCTGCAACCGGCACCCGTTACCACGAACAGGCGCCGATGGCCGGCGATGAATTCCGGCAATTCGGTGATCACTGCCGGCGACAGACGCCCGGTCGGTACCGATGAAGTGGTCATCACCGCGCAGCTCAGGCCTGCGTCGGCAGCGCCGGCACGGTGGTCGGATGACCTTCGCCATCCAGCGCGATCATCACGAAGGTGCCTTTGGTGCAGAGCGCACGTTCGCCGTTGTGCAGGTCTTCGGCGATCAGTTCGACTTCCACATGCATCGAACTGCGGCCAACCTTGACCACCCGGCCGATGGTTTCCACCATCTGCCCGATGCGGATCGGCAGCTTGAAATCGACCTGGTCCGAGCGTGCGGTGACCACGGTGCAACGGGAATAACGGGCCGCAGCGAGAAATGCTGCCTTGTCCATCCACGCCAGCGCCTGGCCGCCGAACAGCGTGCCCATATGGTTGGTGTGGTTGGGGAAGACGATTTCCGCCATGCGGACTTCGACCGGCGGGTTGGTTTCGGGAATGGGGGTCATGGGGGTGTCACCTGTAAGTTGGCGCAGATGATACGCCCGCAAAGCTGTGCAGCTTGTGTACGCAGCTGCAGATAGCTTTTGTAGGAGCGGCGTGAGCCGCGAAGCCGATAAAGCCTCAGAAGCCTGCGACGCATCCCTCCCAAACCCTCCCCTTCACCTTCGGTGAAAGAGAGGGAGACCAGTAACGCCGCAGCACTTCGCTCTGCCCCCTCCCTTCGGCGCAGCCGAGGGGAGGGCTGGGGAGGGGTGCCTTTGCTGTTGAAGGTGGCTTCCGCCAAAAAACGGCAATCGAGCGCTACGTGTAGAGCCCAAAGCACCCCTCCCCAACCCTCCCCTGCGCTCCGCGCAAGGGAGGGAGACAAGCGCGCTTCGCGCACGGGAGAGCGTCGCTCAAAACGCCATATCGAACGCCACTTCACCCTGCACGCCGACCTGGTAGGCAGAGGCGCGGCGCTCGAAGAAGTTGGTCAGTTCCTGCACGTCCTGCAGCTCCATGAACGGCAGCGGGTTGCGCACGTTGTACTTCTTGGCCATGCCCAGTTTCAGGAAGTGGTTGTCGGCGCAATGCTGCAGGTACTGGCGCATGTCGCGGGTGGAAATGCCAGCCACTCCACCGGACAGCACGTCCTCGGCAAACTGCACTTCGCAGTCGATGGCCTCTTCCAGCATCTGGTAGACCTCCTGCTCCATCTTCGCGTCGAACAGGTCGGGTTCTTCGGCGCGGATCTTGCGTACGCACTCGAAGGCGAACTCCATGTGGCAGCTCTCGTCGCGGAACACCCAGTTGGTGCCCGAGGCCAAGCCCGGCAGCAGGCCGCGCGAACGGAAGTAATACACATAGGCAAACGCAGCAAAGAAGAACAGGCCCTCGATGCAGGCGGCAAAGCAGATCTGGTTGAGCAGGAACTGGCGGCGGTCCTCGCGGGTTTCCAGGCGCTTGGTCTCCTGCAGCGAGTCGATCCACTTGAAGCAGAAATCGGCCTTCTTCTTGATCGAGTCGATGTTCTCAACCGCGGCAAACGCCTTGAAGCGTTCTTCCGGATCCGGCAGGTAGTTGTCCAGCAGGGTCAGGTAGAACTGCACATGCAGCGCTTCTTCGTACAGCTGGCGCGACAGGTACATGCGCGCTTCCGGCGCATTGAGATGCTGGTACAGGTTCAGCACCAGGTTGTTCGACACGATCGAATCGCCGGTGGCGAAGAACGCGACCAGGCGGTGGATCAGGTGCTGGTCGGCCGGCGACATCTTCTGGTGCAGGTCGGTGATGTCGATCTGGAAATTGATCTCTTCCACCGTCCAGGTGTTCTTGATCGCGTTGCGGTACATCTCGTAGAAGTCCGGGTAACGCATCGGACGCAGGGTCAGCTCGAAACCAGGGTCCAGGAGCATCGGGCGCCGCCCTTGCACAGGAGTGAGTGAAGAGGAGTGAGAAGTGAGAGTAGCGGCCTGATCGATATCGGCTGACGAAGACATTTGGATTTTCCTTATTGGCTTTCTTTGTCCAGAGGAGAAATTGAGTAGACACTCATCTTCTGGAGGGGAAATGCATTACCGGCAAACCATCATCTGGCAAAAAACGATGCATCTGACGTTGGCGATATACCGGCTGGCACCACTGCTGCCGCGCGAGGAGGTCTACGGCATGCGTAGCCAGCTCACCCGGGCCGCCACCTCGGTACCGGCCAATATCGCCGAAGGTTGGACCCGTGAATCGAGCGCAGAGAAAGCACACTTCCTTGCCATCGCACACGGATCATTGGCTGAACTCGAAACTCTTTTGACCTTATGTGAACAGCTCGACTGGTTTCCAGTTGACCAGACTGCGGTACCCCGTAGCCTGATCAACGAAGCCAGCCGCATGCTGACCACCCTGCGGAGGAGGAGAAGGAGCGAGAAGTGAGGAAAATAACGAGAGAATGCAGCGCTTGCTTTGTTCCCTCTCACTCCTCGCGCCTCTTAACTCACTCCCGCTTTACTGGCAGGCCTCGCAGGCTTCCGGGTTTTCCAGCGAGCAGGCCACGGCTTCGACCGGGGTGTAGCTGCTGACCGTGGTCTTGGCGATCTTGGTGGCCGGACGCGAACGCAGGTAGTAGGTGGTCTTGATGCCCTTCTTCCATGCGTACATGTACATGGACGACATCGCACCGATGTTCGGGCTTTCCATGAACAGGTTGAGCGAGGCCGACTGGTCGATGTAGGCACCGCGGTCGGCAGCCATGTCGATCAGCGAGCGCATCGGCAGTTCCCAGGCGGTGCGGTAGATATGCCGCAGGGTTTCCGGGATCTGCGGCAGGTTCTGGATGGAACCGTCAGCGAGCTTGATCGCATCGCGCATTTCCGCCGTCCACAGGCCCAGCTGCTTCAGTTCGGCCACCAGGTGGCGGTTGATCTGCAGGAAGTCGCCGGACAGCGTCTCGCGCTTGAACAGGTTGGACACCTGCGGCTCCACGCATTCGTAGCAGCCGGCAATCGAGGCGATGGTGGCAGTCGGGGCGATGGCGATGATCAGCGAGTTGCGCAGGCCGTGCTGCTTGATGCGCTCACGCAGGGCGTCCCAGCGCGCGGTGTCTTCCGGCACCACATTCCAGGCGTCGAACTGCAGCTCGCCGTGGGCGGCGCGGGTATCGTTGAACGAGGGGTGTTTGCCACGTTCCTGGGCCAGCTCGCAGGACACTTCCAGGGCGTGGAAGTAGATGGTCTCGGCGATCTTGGCCGACAGCGCGCGGGCCGGTTCCGAATCAAACGCCAGGCGCTTGCGGAAGAACACGTCCTGCAGGCCCATGCAGCCCAGGCCAACCGGGCGCCAGCGCAGGTTGCCGCGGCGGGCGGTTTCAATCGGGTAGAAGTTCAGGTCGATCACACGGTCGAGCTGGCGCACGGCCAGGCGCACGGTCTCGGCCAGCTTCTCGAAATCGAAGTCGCCGTGTTCGTCGATGTGGTTGCCCAGGTTGATCGAACCCAGGTTGCAGACCGCGGTCTCGTCGTTGGAGGTGATCTCCAGGATCTCGGTGCACAGGTTGGACAGGTGGATCACGTTGCCGGCGCGCAGGGTCTGGTTGCTGGCCAGGTTGCACTTGTCCTTGAACGTCATCCAGCCATTGCCGGTCTCGGCCAGGGTGCGCATCATCCGCGAGTACAGCTTGCGGGCGGATACGCTCTTGCGGGCCTTGCCCTGCATTTCAGCCTGTACATAGGCCTGCTCGAAGGCCGGGCCGTACAGGTCGGTGAGCTCGGGCACCACGCGCGGGTCGAACAGCGACCATTCCTGGTCGGCCTCCACGCGCTGCATGAACAGGTCCGGCACCCAGTTGGCCAGGTTGAGGTTGTGGGTACGGCGCGAATCGTCACCGGCGTTGTCGCGCAGCTCGAGGAAGTCCTCGATGTCGGCGTGCCAGGTTTCCAGGTAGACGCAGGCCGCGCCCTTGCGCTTGCCGCCCTGGTTGACCGCTGCCACCGACGAATCCAGCGTCTTCAGCCACGGCACGATGCCGTTGGAGTGACCGTTGGTGGACTTGATCAGCGAGCCACGCGAACGCACGCGGGTATAGCTGACGCCGATGCCGCCGCTGAACTTGGACAGCTGGGCGATGTCGGCATAGCGGTCGTAGATGGATTCCAGCGAGTCCTGCGGCGAATCCAGCAGGAAGCACGAGGACAGCTGCTCGTGGCTGGTGCCGGCATTGAACAGGGTCGGGCTGGACGGCAGGTAGTCCAGGCTGCCCAGGCGCTGGTACAGCGCCAGTGCCTCGGGCACGTCCTCGCTCAGCGCGCTGGCGATGCGCAGGAAGAACTGCTGCGGGGTCTCGATGACCTTGCGCGTATGCGGATGCCGCAGCAGGTAGCGGTCATACATGGTGCGCAGGCCGAAGTAATCGAAGTTCAGGTCGTAGGCCGGGTCGATCGCATCGTTGAGCTTGCGTGCATTGACCTGCACGAAGTTGAGCAGGCGGTCGTTGATCAGGCCCACTTCGTGGCCACGGCCCACCGACTGCGAGAACGCATGGATTTCCTGCCCGGACACTTCCTTGGCGATGAAGTTGGCCAGCAGGCGCGCGGCCAGGCGGCCGTACTCGGGCTCTTCGCCGATCAGCAGGGCGGCGGTACGGATCGACAGCTCGTCCAGTTCCTGGGTGCTGGCGCCGTTGTACAGGCCGGAGATGGTGCGCGTGGCCACCCGCATCGGGTCCACCGCGTGCAGGCCTTCGCAGCAGCGCTGGATGGCACGGACAATCTTGTTGAGGTCTACCGGCTCGGTGCTGCCATTGCGCTTGGTCACGCTCATGGCGGTGGCGGTCGGCGGCGGGGTCAGTTCAAAACCGGCTTCAGCCGGAGCGACGTCAGTATGAGTGGCAGTCACGACGATGGTGTCCTTGCAAACGTTATGCACGCAGCTCCTGCCCGCGCAGGAAGCAGAGCCGGTACGGAGCAGCGAGCATGGAAGGACGGCGTCGCAGCAGCCGCGACTGCCCGCGACCCACGGGTCGGCAGCAGTACGGCACCACGTCACCAGCCGTCTTCCCCTCGAAGACACCGCAGCCGGCACCACGCGGTGTGCATCGCGTGGCTGTCGGCAGGTCTTCGGACTCATGGGCAGGAAGGCGGGGGCCTTCTCCTACTCCGCCGCTTCCCAAGGCCTGTGCCTCAGTGCTGTTGGCGGGGTCGTTCCCAATTACCGCTGCGGGGCAGTGCCGGACTAGCCTTGAAGGCATCACCGGCTTCCCTATTAATCCGACGGAAAATTCCGCCAGAACCGACGGGGCACAAGATAGTGGGGGTGTATGACAGGGTCAACACCAAATCTAGTATTTCTTTGCCAAGCCTTGCGGCACAAGGCCTGGACTGTCCGGCGCCCGGGCCGGACACTGCAGCCCGCTCGAACGGAGTGCGCAGTCAAGCCTTTTACAGAGTTTTTTTGTAGGGAAACCGCCTGAGTTGATAGCGTAAATTTCTGATGAAATTCCGGACGTGACTTCCGGCCTGCGCCAGCTGCGACAGGAGCCGCCAAGCTGCGTCCATGTTCACGGCAAGGGATCCATGCCATGCGCCTGTCTTCCATCGCGGTCTCGCTTACCCTGCTGCTGCCGCTGGCGGCCCAGGCCGGCACGGTCAAGGCGCCTGAGCTGTCCGCCGATCAATGCGGCGTATCCACCGACTACAACGTGCTGGTCGACGGCGGCGGCATCTGGCTGCGCCGCGATACGCTGCCCATGCGCGAGATCGTCTTCCACGACGGCCAGCTGAGCATCGACAACCGCATGCAGACGGTATCGCCCGCCGATGCACAACGTCTGCGCGCACTGGAGGATGGCGTGCGCCGGCTGATGCCGGCGGTGACCGGCATCGCCACCGAGTCCGTTGGCATCAGCTTCGATACCTTGGACTCGGTTTACGAAGGCCTCACCGGTAACGCCAACTCCCGCAAAGTGCGCAAGTTGCGCAAGGAGGCCGAGCGCTTTGTCGAACAGACCATCGGCCGCGGCCGCTGGGACCAGGACCTGTTCAATGAAGGTTTCGAAGCACGGGTGCAGGATGCCGCCGAGAGCCTGAGCAGCTCCATCGCCCGCAGCATGCTGTGGGCGGTATTCACCGGTGGCGGGGACAAGCTGGATGCGCGCGCAGACAAACTCGACGCCGAACTGGAGCAGCGTCTGGAAGGGCGCGCTGCCGCCCTGGAGCAGCACGTGCGCTCGCTGTGCACGCAGGTACAGGCGCTGGATAGGCTGCAGTCGGCACTGGAGTTCCGCCTCGATGGCCAGCCACTGCAGATGATGCGCGTGAGCGGCGATGACGCGACGATGGCGGTGCGCGAAGACCGCCAGGACGACAGCATTCCGTTACCCGCGCGGTAAAGCCCACCTCCTGTAGTGCCGAGCCATGCTCAAAGGAGGGGGCACAGCTCAGCCCTTCGGCAGCTGCGCCAGCTCCTCGCGCACCAGCTTCACCACCAGCTTGTCCAGGGTGTCGACCGAATAGTTCTCCACCTCATGCACGGTCTCGCTGCCCGGACCGCTGGAGGGATCACTGGCGTCCTTGTAGGTAAGGAAGATGAATCGCCCGCCGGTGTACTGCGCGATCTGCCGCTGCGCGATCTCGCCGGTCGTGTCCTGGCCGGATGCGGCAACGCTCAACACCTTGATGCCCTTGCCCAGCGCCGCCAGCATGGTCTGCTCGTAGCGCGGCTGCGGGTAGTCCATGTGCGGCGGCGCATCGGCCAGCGACACCAGCAGGCGGGTGGTCGAGGCACCGCGCCAGTTCATCGCCTGCACCGCATGGTCGAAGGCTTCGTTCATCGCCTCAGGGTAGTCACCGCCGCCATTGGTGCGCACGCCATCGAGCACTTTCTGGAAGCCGGCAACGTTGTTGCTCAGGTCCCAGCCACGCACGAAGTATTCGTCGCCGCGGTCTCGGTAGGTCACCAGCCCCAGGCAGATGTCCGGGTTGGAGGGCAACTGGGCGATGTCACGGACGATGC
This sequence comes from Stenotrophomonas sp. STEN031, assembly GCF_056759975.1. Lineage (NCBI taxonomy): Bacteria > Pseudomonadati > Pseudomonadota > Gammaproteobacteria > Lysobacterales > Lysobacteraceae > Stenotrophomonas > Stenotrophomonas sp. STEN031. The sequence goes on along the minus strand of NZ_JBRREA010000008.1, from coordinate 62,093 downwards.
CCTGCAGTGAATCGCGCAGCTTGTCGATTTCATCGGCCATCGAACCGGTGGCATCAACCATGAACACAAGATCGAGCTTGGCCCGGGCCGGCAGTGGCGCATCGGGTACCACCACCTGCACGGCATTCTTCTGTCCGCGCTGCAGGGCCGAGGTCACCGTCTTGCCTGCGCGTCGCACCTGCACCTGGTAGCTGGCCGAATCGCGGTCATCAAAGGCATTGGGATGTATCCACACCTGGCCACCGGCATCGGTGCGCGCCCACATCCGCGCGCCGTTGCGGGCGGTAACAGCCACTTCCGCATCCGGTACCGGCCGGCCCTGTGCATCCACCACCTGCAGGCGCTGGCGCACGCTGACATCGCGTCCGAGCGTATTGGCCTCTTCGTGACGCTGCAGGAATTGCCGGAAGGCGGTGAAGTCGGCATTGTCATCGACCACCCCAGCTGTGACCGCTGCCTGCTGCTGGCGCAGGTGACCGCTGCTCGGCGCGACGGCCATCGGCATTTCCGCGGCGGCCGATGCAACCTCGGCCATCGCATCCGCACTGACCGCAACCGGCGATGGCGGTGCCGCAGGCGCAGGCATCGGAGCCATCATCTTCGCCATCGCGCGCGAACCGTCCCCACGACGCAGGCGAACCTCGCCCGCGGCGATATTGTGCTGCTGCGGCCTGGGGCTGGGATCGGCAACCTCGCGCAGCACCGGCGTGTCGCTGCATACCGTGGCGCTGGGTGCCTGGAAGTTGGGCTGGGTCTGGCGCGTACGCTGGAGGGTCGGCGCCTTGAGGTCGCCGCTGTCTTCGGCCACCGGGAACGGGGTGTGGCGGACCGACGCGGCTACCGGCAGGCCGACCAACAACGTCACTGCCGCGGCCAGCGCGATGTTACGAACCGCCGGCCTGTTTGAACCCTTTGCGCTACCCATGATTCCTGCTCCTTGCGGGCCGCGTGATGCGGCGTACGGGGATAGGAACGGATGGGAATGGGGAGTGGGGTTAAATCTGCTCCCTCCCTTGCGCAACGCGCAGGGGAGGGTTGGGGAGGGGTTGGCTTTGCTGCTTTAGTGCCGAGCCATGCTCGGCAGAGGCTTTACCGGGAATGCCCTTGCCGAGCATGGCTCGGCACTACAGGAGGCGTCAGTTGCGGTGCGCGGTGCCCAGGTATTCGGCGCTCTGCATCTCGATCAGGCGACTGGCGGTGCGCTCGAAGGCGCCGGCCAAGCGGGTGCCGCTGTACAGCAGCGGCGGTGCGTCCTGGGCGGTGCAGACCAGGTTGACCTGACGGTCGTACAGCTCATCGATCAGGTTGACGAAGCGGCGCGCGGCATCTTCATTCATGCGATCGAAATGCGGAATGCCACCCAGCAGCACGGTGGTGAACTCGCGTGCGATCTCGATGTAGTCCGACGGCCCACGCGGGCCTTCGCACAATGCTGCGAAATCAAACCAGGCAATGCTCTTGCCACGGCCACGCACCGGGATCTTGCGACCTTCGATCTGGATATTGCCGCCGCGTGCTTCTTCGGCACCGCTCAACTCCTTCCAGCGTCCGCCCAACCACGCATCACTCTCGCCATCGAGCGGCGCCCGGTAGACCGGCGAGCGGGTCAGCGCGCGCATGCGGTAATCCTCTGTGCCTTCGGCATACAGCTCTACGCAATACTTCTCCAGCAAGGCAATCGCCGGCAGGAAGCTGTCACGCTGCAGGCCGTTGAGATAGAGGTTTTCCACCGCCGTATTGGACGTGGTCACCAGAGTCACGCCCTCGGCGAACAGCCGCTCCAGCAAGCGTCCCAGCAACATCGCATCGCCGATATCGGTGACGAAGAATTCATCCAGCACCAGCACCCGCAGCTTGTCACGCCACTGCTGGGCGATCTTCGCCAGCGGGTCGCTCTGCCCCTGATGCAGGTGCAGCTGCTCGTGGATACCGCGCATGAAGCGGTGGAAGTGGGTGCGGTACTTCTGCTCGATCGGCAGGCCGTCGTAGAACAGATCGACCAGGAAGGTCTTGCCGCGGCCAACACCGCCCCAGAAATACAGACCCTTGACCGGCTCGGGCTTCTTCCAGAACGCGGACAGGCGGTCCAGCCAGCCGTCCTGCGCACTGTCGACGATGGCCAGATGGATGCGGTCCAGCTCGGCCAGCGCGGCATGCTGGGCAACATCGTCGCGCCAATCGCCGCGGGCCACGCCGGCGGCGTAGCGTTGTGAGGGGGTCATCGCATCCATGCTCAGTTGCTGCCGTCGGGCAGCCAACGCCGCACTTCATGCTGGATGGCGCCGCGCAGGTCGATCAACTTGCGGTGGAAGAAATGCGAGGTGTCCGGCATGCGCACCAGCTGCGGCGGGTTCGGCAGTGATTCCAGCCACTGGTAGACACCTTGGGCATCCACCACTTCGTCCGCATCGCCCTGCACCACCAGCCAGTTGGCCGGCGGCTGCACTTCGGAAAAATCCCAGGTGCGGCGGCCCACCGGCGGCGCGATCGAGATCAAGGCCTGCGGCTGCAGCTGCGCGGCGGCGCGCAGCGACACATAGGCGCCGAAGCTGAAACCGGCCAGCCACAATGCGGCATCCGGGCGTTCGCTGCGCACCCAGTTGACCACCGCGCGCAGATCGTCGGCTTCGCCTTCACCGTTGTCGTAGGTGCCAACCGAGGCTCCGACACTGCGGAAGTTGAAACGCACGGTGGTGATGCCCAGGTCGCGCAGCGCGCGCGAGACCATGGTCACCACCTTGTTGTGCATGCTGCCACCCTCGATGGACAGCGGGTGGCAGATGACGGCGATGATCGGACGCGCGGCGGTCTCGCCATCAGGCAGGTCGACGCCGACTTCCAGCGGACCAGCCGGGCCGTCCAGCATCAGCGTCGCCGATTCGTGGGGGAATGGGAGAGTTTGCATACGGCCATAATAGCGGCCCCGTCCGGCGGCTTCACGCCCGCCCTTCACAACTGCCCCAATCCATGCATTTCCTTGTCCTGAGTGTGATCTGCAGTGTTCTGGTATCGGTGCTGCTGAAGCTGGCACCGCGTCGTGGCGTCGATATCGCCCAGGCGGTGACCTGGAACTACCTCGCCGCCAGCGTGCTGTCGCTGCTGTTGCTCAAGCCGTCGCTGCAGTCGCTGCAGAGCGGGCACACGCCGTGGTTGGCGTTGCTTGGCCTGGCCGTGGCCTTGCCCGGCATCTTCCTGGTGCTGGCCCGCGCGGTGCGCGAGGCCGGCATCGTGCGCAGCGACGTGGCCCAGCGGCTGTCCTTGCTGCTGTCACTGGCGGCCGCCTTTCTGATGTTCGGCGAACAGGCCAACGGCTGGAAACTGGCGGGCCTGGGACTGGGCTTGCTGGCGATTGTCGGTGTGACCGCGCGCGATGGCGGCAGCGCCGAACGCTCGCGTTCAAGCTGGGGCTGGTTGCTTGGAGTCTGGGCCGGCTTTGCCTTGATCGACATCCTGCTCAAGCAGGTGGCTGCCGCCGGGACGCCATCCACCGCGGCCTTGCTGGTGAGCTTCGGCATCGCCTTCGTATTGATGCTGGTTTGGCAGCTGCAGCGGCATGTCAGCGGCAACAGCCGGCTGACGCTGGGCAATCTCGGTTTTGGCCTGCTGCTCGGGCTGCTCAACTTCGGCAACATCCTGTTTTACGTGCGGGCGCATCAGGCGCTGCCACACAGCCCGGCGACGATTTTCGCGGGCATGAATATTGGCGTGGTGTGTCTGGGTGCGCTGGTCGGCGTGCTGGTGTTTGGTGAGAAGACCAGCGTGTGGAATCGGCTTGGCCTGGCACTGGCGGTGGTGGCGATAGCCTTGATTGCGCGCGGGACGCTTTAGAGACAGGAGTGAGTGAAGAGGAGTGAGGAGTGAGGAGTGAGAAAAAGCAGCGCCCTGCTCGCCTTCTGCCTGTCTCTCACTTCTCGCTCCCCTCCATCCGTTCACAACCCGAAACTCCCCCGCACCGTCAGCGCAAGCCAGAGCCAGAGCAACGAGGCAGCAGCTTGTATCTCACTCCCCACTCCTCTTCACTCACTCCTGGCCCTCAGGGCTCAAACCCCAGCAACAACGGATCATGGTCCGAGCTGCGCCACGGCCCCGGCACATTGCGGCCCTGGTAACCCACCTCGTCGGCCTCATCGGCATTGATATGCCACTCGGCCGCGCCCTTCAGCCGTGCGGCCATGCCCGGGCTGAGCAGCGCGTGATCCAGGCGACCGGTCAAACCGTTGTAGACGTAGCTGTAAGGCTGCTGCACGCCAGCCACCTTGAACGCGTCCTGCCAGCCATCGGCATTCAAGGTGCGGATCGGGTCTTCCATTGCATAGGCGTTGAAGTCGCCCAGCAACACCGCATCACGGCTGCCGGTACCGGTCGGATCTTCCTGCAGCCAGCTGTGCAGCAGCTTGGCGGATTCCACGCGGGTGGCGTTCCAGCAACCCTGGCCGTCATTGCGATCAGCATTCTCGCCACTCGCTTCCGAGCAGCCCTTGGACTTGAAGTGGTTGGCCACCACCACGAACGGCGTGCCCTTGCGGCCCATGCGGAAGGCCTGCGCCAACGGCACGCGGCTGCGCTCGCCGAACGGCTCGCGCTCCAGCACCGCCGGCTTGCCGACCGGGCTCACCCTTGAAGCGCGGTAGATGATGCCGACACGGATCGGGTTGTCGCCCGGGCCCTTGCCGGCATCGACGAAGCGCCAGTCGCCCTCCTTGCCCTGCGCCGCATTGAGCGCGCGCACCAGCTGATCGATCGCCGAGCCCGGGCCGTAGCCGTCGTTCTCCAGTTCCATCAGCGCAGCGACGTCGGCGTTGAGGCTGCCGATGGTGGTGATCAGCTTGGCCTGCTGCGCCACCTGCTGTTCGGCGGTCTTGGCGCCACGCAGGGTCGGATAGCCGCCGCCCTTGCCGTCGCCATTGAAGTAATTCTCCAGGTTGAACGCAGCGATGCGCAGGCCGCCAGCCACCGTCGGTGGCTGCTGCGGACGCTCGGCATCCACCACGACCGGAGCGGTCAGCTGCAGCCGATAGCCGCCATCGAAACGCTGGTCGACGATGCCCTGTACCTCGCGCAGCTGCGCACCACTGCGCAGCAGCTGGTCCGGCGCCAGATACGGCACCGCACCCGGATCGCGCTTGCCGCTGGCATCGTCCAGGCGCAGGCGACGGCGGTTGTTGTCGGCAATAACCGCGGCTTGTTCGGGGCTGCCGGCGGCGGCCACTTCGCTGGGCTGCCACAGGCGGCCGCCGAAAGCAGCGGTCAGTTCGCCATAGCGCGAGAGCTGGTCCTGGCCAGCCACGGTCAGGCCGGTCGGAATGCGCACCTGCATGCCTTCCAATGCTTCCCAGTTGGCGGGGACATCGGTCAACACCAGCGGCGCCGGTACGGGCCGCGCTGCAGCCGGGTTGACGGTCTGGGCCTGCAGCGTGGTCAGGCCCTGCTCGCTCTTGCCGGCGGCCTGCTCTTCGACGGTACCGGTAATGCGCAGCCACTGGCCGACCTGCACGGCCTGCTCCTTGGGCAGGCGCACGAACATGGCATCGGAAGTGGCGGTATCAGCATCACCTGCGTCCTGCACGAAGATGCCGCCCAGGCCATCGCGCATATCGGCGGTCACCGCGCCCTCGATGGTGACGGTCTTGCCCGCGTACGGGCTGTGATCGGTCGCGCCCTGCACGCTGCCGATCGGCAGTACAACGGGCCTGGAGGGGGCAGCCAGCGCCGCGCCGGAACAGGCGGCAGCCAAGGCCAGGGCAAGCAAGCTAGGGGTACAACGCATGGACGCACTCCGGGGAAGACGGAAACACAAAGCGCCGCCCTGGTGGGGCGGCGCCGGCTATTCTGCAGCAATCGGGCCTGTTGCCAGCTGCGTGAGTCTGGCGGCTTTCTATTTCAGATTGGCCAGCATCCAGTCCACAGTGGCGTGGATCTGCTCCTCGCTGAGCCCAGCATTGCCGCCTTTGGGCGGCATGATGCCGCCGTCCGGGCCGGTGTAGCCCTCGATGGCGTGTTTGTAGAGGGTGTCCTTGCCCTGTGCCAGGCGCTGATCCCAGTGGCTGTGGTCCAGGGTCGGTGCTTTGCCAACGCCGGTGGTGTGGCAGGCGGTGCACAGGCTGTCGAAGATGGTCTTGCCGTCCAGGGTGCCACCGTAGGCCCCGCTGGCTGCTGCCGCAGCGGCAGCTGCTGCTGAAGCGGCAGCCTGTGCCGATGCCCCGGTGGCGCCGGCGTACACCGCACCAATGGGGGCGATGCGTTCCTCGATGCGTTTGGTCGCGGTCGGCGACACTTCCTTGGGAATGACGTGCTGCAGGTAGGACGCGAAGATGATCAAGCCAATCGTGATGACGGCCAGGATGGCGATCACGATGGAAAAGCGTTTCAGGAACTCAAGGTCGTAATTCCGCACGTCTCATCACCCCGGGCGAGTTGTCGGTGGACCAGCAGCTGCTGGGCGAGTATAGACCAGCGTCCGCCCGCTCCCGCAATGCCCTGAACGCGCGCACAAGTGCGGCATTGCAGCATCCCGCAGGGCTTACAGCACTCACTGCGGCATCGGCGCACCGGCTGCGCGCAGGCACAGCGCACTGATCGCAGCGACCAGGTGTTCGCCATCGCGCAGGCCGTCACGGCTGGGCGCGGTCGGCCCAACCAGGGCTTCGGTGAAGGCACCGACGATGCAGGCCGCGCTGATCTCCAGGTCCTGCGCCGGCAGCTCGCCAGCGTGTACGCCGTCTTCAAGGATGCGCTTGAACACGTCACCGAACAGACGCCGGCAGCGGATGCGCTCGGCCTCCACTTCCGGGTCCACCGGCTCGGCGATGAAGGCATAGGCCAGGCCCGGGCCGGCCATGGCGCGGCGCACGAACGAGGCCACCGCCAGCTGCAGCCGCTGCGGCGCCGGCAAGGGCTGATCGGCGATGGTGGCGAGGATCTCCAGCTCGTGCTCAACGGCGAAGGTCAGCACCTCCACGAACAGCTCGGCCTTGGAGGGGAAATGCCGGTAGATCAACCCGGTCGAGACCCCCGCCTCGGCCGCCACGGCGGTGATCGGCGCATTGCGATAGCCACCTGCGGCGACCAGCCGGCGGGCGGCGACCAGGATCCGCTCGCGGTTGCCCGCCAGCCGTTTTTCCATCAATTCCGAGCGCTTGTAAGCCATTTGTTGATTCTATGTTCAATTTTTGAATTTGTATTCACTTTTTGTCCGGGAGCCGCTAGGCTGCGCGCAAACGCCCGTGCCGACGGCCTGCCCGTCTCCCCAACCCGGTGCGCCCCTTATCGCCAAGCAGTACCGGAGCCAGCCATGCACGTCCCCACCCTGAATTTTGATCTGGGCGAAGAAATCGACATGTTGCGCGAAAGCGTGGGGCAGTTTGCCGCCGCCCACATCGCGCCACTGGCCGCCGAAGCCGACGCCAGCAACCACTTCCCCAACCAGCTCTGGCGCCAGCTCGGCGAGCAGGGCCTGCTGGGCCTGACCGTGGAAGAAGAATACGGTGGCAGCGGCATGGGCTACCTGGCGCATGTGGTGGCGATGGAGGAAATCTCGCGTGCTTCCGGCGGCATCGGCCTGTCCTATGGCGCGCATTCCAACCTGTGCCTCAACCAGCTGCGCAAGAACGCCAGCGAAGCGCAGAAGCACAAATACCTGCCCAAGCTGTGCAGTGGCGAACACGTCGGCGCGCTGGCAATGAGCGAGCCGGGTGCCGGTTCGGACGTGGTATCGATGAAGCTGCGCGCCGAGCTGCGCGGTGATCACTACGTGCTCAACGGCAACAAGATGTGGATCACCAATGGTCCCGATGCCAACGTGCTGGTGGTCTACGCCAAGACCGACCCGGAAGCGGGTTCACGCGGCATCACCGCCTTCATCATCGAGAAGGGCATGAAGAGCTTCTCCACCGCGCAGAAGCTGGACAAGCTCGGCATGCGCTCGTCCAACACCTGTGAGCTGGTGTTCCAGGATTGCGAAGTGCCGGTCGAGAACGTGCTGGGTGCAGTTGGTGGTGGGGTCAAGGTGCTGATGTCCGGCCTGGACTACGAACGCGTGGTGTTGTCGGGCGGCCCGCTGGGCCTGATGTCGGCGGCGCTGGATGTGGTGCTGCCCTACGTGCATGAGCGCAAGCAGTTTGGCGAAGCGATCGGCAGCTTCCAGCTGATCCAGGCCAAGTTGGCCGACATGTATGTCGGCCTCAATGCCTGCCGCGCCTATGTGTATGCGGTGGCCAAGGCCTGCGACCAGGGCCGTACCACCCGCCAGGACGCGGCCGGCGCGATCCTGTATTCGGCCGAGAAGGCAACCTGGGCGGCAGGTGAAGCGATCCAGATCCTCGGCGGCAACGGCTATATCAACGAGTACCCGGCCGGGCGCTTGTGGCGTGATGCCAAGTTGTATGAGATTGGTGCCGGTACTTCGGAAATCCGCCGCATGTTGATTGGGCGCGAGTTGTTCCAGAAGACCGCATGAATGACGCAAAGCAGAATCAAAGCGGAATAGAAGCCCCTCTCCCGCCTGCGGGAGAGGGGTTGGGGTGAGGGGAAGCTCCTGGCAAGCAGGCCCAATGCTTTAGAAGCTTCCCTCATCCGCCCCTGCGGGGCACCTTCTCCCGCAAGCGGGAGAAGGGACGCAACAGCAACAGCAGAGCAACGGCAAAAGCAAAAGCCAAGCAACAGCAAAGCAACAGCAAAAACAAAAGCCCTGCTGCCATGTTTCCGCGCAGACAAGCTCCAGAATCCAGGACCTCGGCCATGACCGTACTCACCTCCCAGCTGCAACCCGGCAGTGACAGCTTCGAAGCCAACCGCGCCGCGATGCAGGCCCAGGTCGACAACCTGCGCGCAACACTGGAAGCCACCGCGCGCGGCGGCAGCGATGCAGCCCGGGCCAAGCACAGTGCGCGCGGCAAACTGTTGGTGCGCGAGCGCATCGACGCCCTGCTCGATCCCGGCAGCCCCTTCCTGGAGGTCGCGCCGCTGGCCGCGCACGGCATGTATGCCGATCCGGTGCCCGGCGCCGGCATGGTCGCCGGCATCGGCCGCGTCTCCGGGGTGGAATGCCTGATCGTTGCCAACGATGCCACCGTCAAGGGCGGCACCTACTACCCGGTGACGGTGAAGAAGCATCTGCGCGCGCAGGAAATCGCCCAGCAGAACCGCCTGCCCTGCATCTACCTGGTCGACTCCGGCGGTGCCTTCCTGCCGCTGCAGGATGAGGTCTTCCCCGACCGTGACCATTTCGGCCGCATCTTCTACAACCAGGCCAACCTGTCAGCCCAAGGCATTCCGCAGATCGCCTGCGTGATGGGCAGCTGCACGGCCGGCGGCGCCTATGTGCCGGCAATGAGCGATGAGACCGTCATCGTCAAGGAACAGGGCACGATCTTCCTCGGTGGCCCGCCGCTGGTGAAGGCCGCTACCGGCGAAGTGGTCAGCGCCGAAGAACTTGGCGGTGCCGACGTGCATACGCGTATCTCCGGTGTTGCCGACCACATGGCCGACAACGACCTGCAGGCGCTGGCACGGGTGCGTTCGATCATCGCCAACCTGAACTGGCGCAAGCCGGATGCAGGCGTTGCGCCGCAGCCCAGCGAGGCACCGCTGTTCGACGCGCGGGAACTGTACGGGGTGATTCCCAGCGACACCCGCAAGCCCTATGACGTGCGCGAGGTGATCGCTCGCATCGTCGACGGCTCGCGTTTCGATGAGTTCAAGCCACGCTATGGCAACACGCTGGTCACCGGCTTCGCGCATGTGCATGGCCATCCGGTCGGCATCATCGCCAACAATGGCATCCTGTTCTCGGAGTCCGCGCTGAAGGGCGCGCATTTCATCGAGCTGTGCTGCCAGCGCAATATCCCCTTACTGTTCCTGCAGAACATCACCGGCTTCATGGTCGGCCGCAAGTACGAGCACGGTGGTATTGCCAAGGACGGCGCCAAGCTCGTCATGGCGGTGGCCAATGCACGTGTTCCGAAATACACGGTGGTGATCGGTGGTTCTTTCGGTGCCGGCAACTATGGCATGTGCGGGCGCGCGTATTCGCCGCACTTCCTGTGGATGTGGCCGAATGCGCGCATCGGGGTGATGGGCGGTGAGCAGGCGGCCAGTGTGTTGGCCACAGTCAAGCGTGATGGTATCGAGGCCAAGGGTGGGGCGTGGTCGGCTGATGAGGAGGATGCGTTCAAGCAGCCGATCCGTGATCAGTTCGAGCAGCAGGGTCATCCGTATTACGCGAGCGCGCGTTTGTGGGATGACGGGGTGATTGATCCGGCGGATACGCGCAGGGTGCTTGGGTTGGCCTTGGCTGCCAGTCTCAATGCGCCTGTGCAGGACACGCGGTTTGGTGTGTTCCGGATGTGATGGCGTGAACATCGCTCTGACAGCAACAGCAAAGGCTTTCACTCCCCTACGGGGAGCGAGTCACTTTTCTTTGCTTGTGCAAAGAAGAAGTAACCAAAAGAAAACACACCCTGCCTTCGCGCCCACGATGCTACGCATCGCGGGTCCACTCCGCCGGCAGGATTTTTCGACGAGACATCCCTGTCTCGTCGAAAAACGACGCACATCCTTGTGCGCCGCCCCTTCGGGGTCTTGTCCGCCGGCTCCGTCGCTACGGAAGGGGACCCGAAAATCAAAGTCACAAGCCAGAGCAAAGCCCGGCCCCCTAGCCTCCGCTTTTCGCCACGCCACCGCCACGGCACTCAACGGATAAAACCATGTTCAACAAAATCCTGATCGCCAATCGTGGTGAAATCGCCTGCCGTGTTATTGCTACCTGCCGTCGTCTTGGCATCGCTACCGTGGCGGTGTATTCGGATGCCGATCGCAATGCGCGACATGTACGCCTGGCCGATGAAGCCATCCATATTGGCGCAGCGCCCGCTGCCGAGAGCTATCTGCGCGCCGAGGTCATTCTCGATGCTGCGCGGCGCAGCGGTGCGCAGGCCATCCATCCGGGTTATGGCTTTCTCTCCGAGAACGCGGGCTTCGCGCGTGCCTGTGATGCTGCTGGCATCGTCTTCATCGGGCCGCCAGCCAGCGCCATCGATGCCATGGGCGACAAGAGCTCGGCCAAGGCATTGATGCAGACCGCCAACGTGCCGCTGACGCCGGGCTATCACGGCGAGCGGCAGGAGTCCGAGTTCCTGCGCGCGCAGGCCGACGCCATCGGCTATCCGGTGCTGATCAAGGCCAGCGCCGGCGGTGGTGGCAAGGGCATGCGCAAGGTCGAGGCCAGTGCCGACTTTGAAGCCGCGTTGGCCAGCTGCCAGCGTGAGGCGCAGGCGTCGTTCGGCAATGCACATGTGCTGGTGGAGAAGTACGTCGAGCGCCCACGCCATATCGAGATCCAGGTATTCGGCGATAGTCACGGCAACGTGGTCTATCTGTTCGAGCGCGACTGCTCCGTGCAGCGCCGCCACCAGAAGGTGTTGGAAGAAGCACCCGCGCCCGGCATGACCGCCGAACGTCGCGCCGCAATGGGCAAGGCGGCTACCGATGCCGCACGCGCAGTAGGTTACGTCGGCGCCGGCACGGTGGAGTTCATCGCCGGGCCGGATGGCGACTTCTATTTCATGGAAATGAACACCCGCCTGCAGGTCGAGCACCCGGTCACCGAGTTGATCACCGGCACCGATCTGGTCGAGTGGCAGCTGCGCGTGGCCGCAGGTCAGCCGCTGCCGAAGGCACAGGAGCAACTGCAGATCCACGGTCACGCGATCGAGGCACGGCTATACGCCGAAGACGCCGACCGCAGCTTCCTGCCTTCGACCGGTACGCTGCGCCATCTGCATCTGCCACAGCCCAGCGCCAATGTGCGTGTGGACGCCGGTGTCGAGCAAGGTGATGCAATCACCCCGTACTACGATCCGATGATCGCCAAGCTGATCGTATGGGACGTGGACCGTGCCAGCGCCTTGCAGCGCATGCAGCAGGCCCTGGGCCAATGCCAGGTCGTCGGTGTGACCACCAATGCCGCCTTCCTGCGTCGACTGGTGCTGACCGACTCGTTCCGTAACGCCAACCTCGATACCGCCTTGATCGAGCGCGAGCGTGAGGCGCTGGATATCCATCACGTTGCTGCCAGTGACAATGATTGGGCGCTGGCGGCCGTGCTCGCTGTAACCAACGATACGCCGCACGACAACGACGCATCTCCGTGGGCAATCGCCGACAGCTGGCGCCTTACCGGCCCCGCAGCACGCTTGGTGACGCTGGAACACCTGGAGCAGCGCAAGCAGCTGCAGGTGCGCGACAGCGCCAACGGCTGGCAGGTGCAGGTCGGCGACGCATCAATCAGCGTGACCGGAAAAGTCGACAGCACTGGCTACGCCCTGCAGCTGGGTGAACGCCTGCAGCGCGGCAACGCGATCCGCGAAGGCAATACGTTGTACGTCTTCGGTAACGAACAGCGGCGCTTCAACATCCACGACCCGGTCGCCGAAGCCGACAACAACAACGACCACGGCGGCAGCCTGCTGGCACCGATGCCCGGCCGCGTCGTCACCCTGCTTGTGCAACCGGGCAGCACGGTCAGCCGCGGCACGCCACTGCTGGTGATGGAAGCGATGAAGATGGAACACACCCTGCAGGCGCCGGGTGACGGCACCGTGCATGGCTTCCGCGCCAAGGCCGGCGACCAGGTCGCCGATGGCGCGGTGCTGGTAGATTTCGAGGCGGGCTGATTGCCCGCCACGTCTCAGCCAACTGACTCCCAGACCGCCTCTGCAGGGTCGAATTCAGTGGTTTCCATGACCTGTGCGCGCCAACCAAAGCCGCATATCGCCAGGGGGCTCTGCGCCATCGGATCGAACCCCAGGGCCTGTTCGATCTCTTTCTCATTGATCGCTGCCGTTACAAAGGCACCGAGCCCCATCTCAGTTGCGCAGCCCAGCAGCAACTGAGACAGGTGACCAACATCCAGTGTCACCGCGCGGTAGGCTTTCGCATGTCCCCTGTATTTCCAGTGCAGGCGATCAAAGCGCGGCGCAAGCACGATCAGGACGTGTGCGTTTGCAAACCAATGCTGGCCCGCCACGAACTGGGCTGCCATAGCCGCCGGGAGCTGCGACGCATCAAGCATCAAGGTCAGTGCGTGCTCCGTCGGATGGTAGTGATACAAACCAGCATGCATCCCTTCGACGTTCTGCACGATGAGGTAGCTTTCGGTGGGGTGAAGCCCCCCTGCGGAAGGTGCGTTTCGTTTCAGAAAGACGCTTTCCTCGTCCAACCGATAGTGACCAGTTGCAGCGAAGCAACGTCCCATCAAACGTGAGAAGACCGCCAAAGGCAGCGGCTTTGAAACGTCGAAGTTGCGGCATGTGCAACGCATCTGGAGGCGCCGATCAAGCTCGTCCTCAGGTGCACGCGGCAGCATGATCATGGGGCCGTCCGGCGCTACCGTTGGCGGCGGCGGCGCACCAAAACGCTGACGCAGCCCAGCTGCTGTCTGGATGCCCACCGAATCAATCGCAGCGACGCTGTCCTGCCCTTCCCAACGCGCCTGCCAATGCGTCATCGCTGCAGGCCCCCACCAGCCAAGCTCTCTGATCCGCTCATCCGAGCGAGCAAGGCTACCTTTGTCGCAGTCGCTGAACAGCAATCCTTTCTCCAGCAGCTCAAGCTGGGGCGAGCTCAATGGCAGCGCAACCTCCACCCAAGCATCTGCATCGATTTCACCCACGGCCTGTAGCGCCTCCGTGGACACTTCAACACCCTCAGGCAGATGCGGCGCCAGCGCCATCCAACAACCGCGTGACACCATGCCTGCACGACCGGCCAGAACATCGTCCAAGCTGAAACAATCAACCCGCCTCGGCTCGATGAAAAGGTGCTTGCAACGACGAATCAAGACTACGTTAGAGGACATGCGTGCTTCTTGCGAAAAGTGAGATTCCAGCGAGCGCGAAACCATGTACTGGCAACCCGTCGTTGTAAGTACCGCTAAAGTTTGCTTCATTCATACCGCTATGTTGACCGAACATATTCAGCCATCATCCGTGGCTGATTCCCAACACAACCTTCTGGATGGAATGCCATGAGTAACGAAAAAAGTCCTCTCTCGCAAGAAGACGCGGTAAAGCTTCTGGACCTGCTCAGCACCGACGATGCATTCCGCGACCTGTTCGCCAAGAGCCCCTCCCAGGCAATGCTGCAGATCAGCGCTGCCGCTGCTGCATCCAGCAGCGCATGCGAAACCACCGGGCCGCTCGCAGGCAAGGAAGAGTTCCTGCGTTCGCGCGATGCGCTTCTGGGCCACTTGGCAGCAAACGCTGCCTTCTACGTCCCACATTGCTTTGTATCGGGCAAGGTGGACAGTTCGCTGCAGCGCAAGCCACAGATCTAAGCAGTCGCACATCTCATCTTCGTGCCTGCCGCACGTCTGCCACGTTACGCGCCTTGAGCGCGTACGTGCCAGAACTCTCTGCATATGCCAAACCGCGTTGCAGTGCCAGCCATTGATGTTGACTCTGAGCCAATCCCGGCCTCCCGAGTTTGACGTACAGATCCGCAAGAACCACATGAAGCTGTAGTAGCTCCGTACCGTCCGCTTGCTCTTGCAGACGCGCGACTGCTTCTTCAATCCGCGACTCGTCGACCTCTTGGCCAGCGCTTAGCAGCTGCAGGAGTTGAAGACTCCTAGGGTCGTTTACCTGCTTTACCAGACCATTCAAGCGTGGCAGCCACGAAGTTACCAGGCCTTGATGGCCAGCTCGCTGGGCCAGATAAAGCGCTGCCCCCGCAATGAAGACCCACTCGACTTTGTCGGCACCATCCGCCTGGAGTGCTTGTTGTTGCAGCGACCGGAGCTCCTTTTCAAATACTGCAGCACCTACGGGGTGCCCCGCCTCGGGAAGGACCGCAAGCTCCTGCAATCGCAAGGCGCTGCAGACATAGCCTTGGACTTTGCACTGACTTGCGCCTGCTCGTGCCTGCGCAAGTGCCTCCTCCGGCTTTCCTGCATCTATGGCAATGGCTACGCGCTGAAGCCACCCGGACATGTCTTGTGGCCGCAGTGAATCAAGAACCGCCCGAGCTCCGGCAAAGTCGTCCTGCGCCGCCAAGGTCGCCGCGAGCTCACTGTCGACATAGTTCTCGTCAGCCGCCCTTACCTCCTGGAAATTGCGCTTGGCTTCATCGAGTTTGTTCTGTGCCAGCTGCGTTCTCGCGAGTTGACGCTGCGCAAGGAGGCGTAACGAGTTCTGCGGCACTACCGCTCCGCGCACCGCTCGCTCGGCCTCCGCGTAGCGCCCAAGAGTCAACAACGCATTGGAGCGATTGGCATAGGCGGCGTGGTAATCAGGGTACAAATCACCAAGCAGCTTCCACTTGTAGGCACTCTCTGCCGCACCGGAACCATTGAGCTCTGCACCCCACGCATCCAGGTACAGGCCTTCGCGCGGCGTCAGATCATCACGATGCGCAACGGCCTCTGCCAGCAATTCCCGAGCACGCACCATATCGCCGCGCGAATAAGCGATTCGCATCTGAGCCAAATAAGCCGCTGCAAAATCCGGGTCCAGCTTCTCCGCCTGACCCAGGTATGCCAAAGCGTCTTCATGCCTGTGCTCAGCGTATGCATCAACACCCATGGCATAGGCATGCAAAGCATCCAGGTTGCTGGTGGCCACTCTAGGTAACGGCAGCGATGTCCGTCCCAACTCTTCAGGCGCCTCGCCAAGTCTTGTGCGTACTGCAGCAGCAACTTTGTCCAAAGAGCCCAGCGCTGAATCCAGCCCATCACCGTCTGCGTATGCGGAGTACACAACCCGACCGGACACAGGATCCAGCACCTCCATGCTGATGCGCAGTTTGCCGTGCAGTTCTTGCACACCAGGCATGACCACCGCCCGCGCGCCATCCCGGATAGCGACCTCCTTGGCTGTATCACGATCCAGGGGTTTGGCCGGATCCCTGCGCATTTGCTGCAGGGTCTCACGCACCTTCAGGTCACTGAGAACATTCACATGCCGGGACTGCTCAAGACTGATCCGCAGCGCCTGCTGCAAGGCATCGTCCAGCACCAGATTGCCGGTCTGGTTGGTGAAGTCCCCCACCACTACCCAATCCCGCTCGGCAAACGCAATGGCTGGCTCGGGCCGCACCAATGCCCAGGCTATTGCGCCCACCGCCACCACCACCAGCAGCTCGGCAACCAGTGCTGCCGGCCGCCGCCATAGCGGCAATCGTCGCCACGCCTTGTTGGAGCGGGGTGGCATGCGCAATGGCGCGCTGCCCGCTGCGCCTACCTCAAACACTTCCTGCGGTGTCGGCAAACCCTTGAAGTACCAGCGTCCGTGCGACTTCCATTGCAGGTTCGCACCGCGCTCGCCCAACTCACGTTGGCCGGCACGCAGCAGCGCTTCCGCTACCGCAGACAACAGAATCTGATTCGGACGCGCCAACGCCATCAGCCGGGCTGCGGTGGGCTTGGCCACACCCTCCACCTCCAGCGGCTTGGCGCCGGCGGCGACCGCATCGTCATCGTTGCGCCAGAACAGCACGTCGCCTACATGGATGCCGATCCGCGCCTGCAACGGCAGCTTGCGCTCTTTGCCGACCTCGGCCAGCGCATCCAGGTAGTCCAAAGCAAAACCCAGGCCTTGGGTAGGCACATCGAACAACAGGAACATGCCATCGGAACGATCGATCAACCGCCCTTTCCAACGCTGCAGCAGTTGCAGCGCGCGTACGTCCAGCGTGCGGAACAACTCAGCGGCAGCGGCATCACCGATCCGCGCCGTCAGCGCCACCGAATCGCAAAGATCGGTCAGCACCAGCGTCTTGAGCTGGCGATCGGATGAGAGCGGGTCAGTCGCGCTGGTCATGATCTATGCCGGGCAATCCATGCACATCGGACTATTCCCGGCACCACTGCGCGCGATTGCCGCCTTCGCGCTTTGCTTCGTACAACGCCCGGTCGGCGCGGGAATAGGAGTCGTTCCAGTGGTGATCTTCGTTGATCAACACCATGCCGATGCTCAGCGAGCAGGCGCCAATCGTCGCCCCCGGATAGGCGATCAGATGGCGCACCGCCTCCAGCACGAACTCGGCGGTGCGCGGCAGACTTTCGGCATCCGCATCCAACAGCAACACGCAGAACTCATCGCCACCCAGACGGCAGGCGATATCGTCCTTGCCCGCCACCGAGGCGAGGATGCGGCCGAAGCACTGCAGGGCATGGTCACCGGCAAGATGTCCGTAAGAGTCGTTCAGCCCCTTGAAGTCATCGCAGTCCAGCAACAGCAGCCCCTTCGGGCGCTGACCGGAACGATGCGATTTCTGCAGGTAGGCCGTGAGCGCACGACGGTTGCTGAGCCCGGTCAGGTCATCGTTGTAGACCAGTTCGCGGGTGTGGTGCAGCTCGTGGTTGGCGCTGTACAGATTGCCCAGCGCGGTTTCCAGTTCATTGTTGCGGCGGCTGAGCTGGGCGATCAGGCGCTGCTCGCTGGAGACCACCCGCGACAAGGTACGACGCAGGAAGAACACCACCATCGCCGGGTCCTGGTCGATCAACCGATGGAAGTTGGCGTGGGTGATTTCCAGCAGCACGCTGTCGCAGTTGGCGCGCGCATCACAGGAACGGGGATGGCGCTCGATCAATAGGCCAAGTTCGCCAAAGAAGTCGTTGCTGCCCATGGGCTTGGGCGCCAGGCCGGCACCGAAATCCAGGCTGATGGTGCCGCTGACGATGATGAACATCGAGCTGCCCAGGTCGCCACGGCGGAACAGGACCTGGTCGGCATGCAGGGTGCGGCGAACGCCGTACTGGGCAAACAATGCGAACTCTACCGGGGACAATTGCGCACGCAGCACCGCCCCTCCCGTCGACGCAGCGACGGAAAGTTCAGACTCCAGTGCCAAACCCCCTGTTCCCATGCCGCTCATTCCCTGCCTCATGGACCGCTCGCCCATCTCAGACGAGTAATCTCGCGAGCCTATCATCAAAATAAACGGTTTTGTGACCCCCTACACCATTTGACGCCAGGCGACGCCAAAAAAAAGAAGGGGCTCGTAAGAGCCCCTTTGAAACGACCTCATCAGCGCCCTCAGGCGGCCTTTTCAGTCTGGAACTGCTCTTCCTCGGTTGACCCGGTCAGGGCGGTGACGCTGGAGGCGCCGCCCTGGATCACCGTGGTCACATCGTCGAAGTAACCGGCGCCCACTTCCTGCTGGTGCGAGACAAAGGTGTAGCCCTGCTCGCGGGCGGCGAACTCCGGCTCCTGCACCTGCTCCACGTAGTGGCGCATGCCCTCGCCCCGCGCGTAGTCGTGGGCGAACTTGAAGGTGTTGAACCAGTTGATGTGGATGCCGGCCAGGGTGATGAACTGGTACTTGTAGCCCAGCGCGGCCAGCTCGTCCTGGAACTTGGCGATGGTCTTGTCGTCCAGGTTCTTCTTCCAGTTGAACGAGGGCGAGCAGTTGTACGACAGCAGCTTGCCGGGGCTGGCGGCATGCACGGCCTGGGCAAACTCGCGGGCGAAGCCCAGGTCGGGGGTGCCGGTCTCGCACCACACCAGGTCGGCATGCGGGGCATAGGCCACGCCGCGGCTGATCGCCTGCTCCAGGCCGTTCCTGACCCGGTAGAAGCCCTCGGCGGTGCGCTCGCCGGTGACGAACGGGGCGTCGTTGGGGTCGAAGTCGCTGGTCAGCAGGTTGGCGGCCTCGGCATCGGTGCGCGCCAGCACGATGGTCGGTACACCCAGCACGTCGGCGGCCAGGCGCGCGGCCGACAACTTCTGGATCGCCTCCTGGGTCGGCACCAGCACCTTGCCGCCCATGTGGCCGCACTTCTTCACCGCCGCCAGCTGGTCCTCGAAGTGCACCGCGGCGGCACCGGCAACGATCATGTTCTTCATCAGCTCATAGGCATTCAACACGCCGCCGAAGCCGGCCTCGCCATCAGCAACGATCGGCAGGAAGAAGTCGATCGCGTCCTCGGCCTTCACCTTGCCGTCGATGATGTTCTTCCACTGGATCTCATCGGCGCGCTGGAAGGTGTTGTTGATGCGGCGAACCATGGTCGGCACCGAGTCGTAGGCGTACAGCGACTGGTCCGGGTACATGGTTTCGGAAGTATTGCCGTCGGCAGCCACCTGCCAGCCGGACAGGTACACCGCTTCCAGCCCGGCCTTGGCCTGCTGCATGGCCTGGCCGGCGCTGATCGCACCGAAGGCGTTGACGTAGCCCTTCTTCGCGCTGCCATTGACCAGTTCCCACAGGCGCTCGGCGCCGCGCTTGGCCAGGGTGTACTCCGGCTGCACGCTGCCGCGCAGGCGCACCACGTCGGCGGCGCTGTAGCTGCGCTTCAGCCCCTTCCAACGCGGGTTGGTATCCCAGTCCTGCTGCAGGGCGTCGATCTGTTGCTGGTAGGTGCTCATCGTGTCGTCCTCAAGTCGAATGCGTACGTAGGGGGAAGTCGGGTCAATCGATCTGCCGGTAAGCCGGCAGGGTCAGGAACTCGGCCAGGGTGTCGGCGCGGCTGAGCTGGTCGAGCAGGCCGATGGCCTGGGTGATGCGGCCGCCACCGGGCAGTGCGGAGGTGTCGCCGAGGCGCGCCGGCAGCGCGCGCAGGGTGCTGTCCAGCAGCGCGAGGTCGATCGCGGTGCCGTCATCCAGATGCTGGTTGCCGGCATGCAGCCACTGCCAGATCTGGCTGCGGCTGATTTCGGCGGTGGCCGCGTCTTCCATCAGGTTGTGGATGGGCACGCAGCCGTTGCCGTCCAGCCAGGCGGCCAGATAACGCACGCAGACTTCGACGTTGTTCTCGAAGCCGGCACGGGTGACGGTGCCGCTGCATGGGGCGATCAGTTCATCGCGGCTGGCCTGCACGTCACGGCGCAGCACGTGGTGCTGGTTGGGGCCGGACATGTGCTCGTCGAAGATGGCACGCGCCACCGGGATCAGCGCCGGGTGTGCCACCCAGGTGCCGTCGTGGCCGGCGGTGACTTCGCGCAGCTTGTCGGCGCGCACCCGCGCCATCGCCTGCTCGTTGGCAGCGGCGTCGTGGTTGATCGGGATCTGCGCGGCCATGCCGCCCATCGCATGTGCGCCACGGCGATGGCAGGTCTTGATCAGCAGTTCCGAATAGGCCTTCAGGAAGGGCTGGGTCATGGTCACCTGGCCGCGCTCGGGCAGCACCTTGTCGCGGTGACGGCGGAAGGTCTTCAGATAGGAAAAGATGTAATCCCAGCGGCCGCAGTTCAGGCCGACGATGCGGTCGCGCAGCACGTACAAGATCTCGTCCATCTCGAACACCGCCGGCAGCGTCTCGATCAGCACGGTGACCTTGATCTGCCCCTGCGGCAGACCCAGCATGCCTTCGATGTGCGACAGCGCGGTCTCCCACAGCGCCGCCTCTTCCATCGACTGCAGCTTGGGCAGGTAGAAGTAGGGGCCGCGGTCCTTGTCCATCAGTGTCTGCGCGTTGTGGAAGGCAAACAGCGCCGCATCGAACAGGCCGCCGGCAATCGGCTGGCCGTCGATCAGCACGTGCTTCTCGTCCAGGTGCCAGCCACGCGGGCGCACGATCAGCACTGCCTGCTCGTCGAACGGACGCAGCGTGTAGTGCTTGCCCGGCCCCTTGGCGGTGGCCGGCGCAGTGAAATCCAGGTCACCGCGCACCGCCGCCTTCATCGTCTGCTGGCCGGCCAGCACATTGCGCCAGGTCGGCGAGGTCGAATCCTCGAAGTCGGCCATGAACACCTTGGCGCCGGAGTTCAGCGCATTGATGACCATCTTCGGGTCGGTGGGCCCGGTGATCTCGACGCGGCGGTCCTGCAGCGCGGCCGGGATCGGCGCCACGCGCCAGTCCTCCTCGCGGATGGCGCGGGTATCGGCGCGGAAATCCGGCAGGCCGCCCTGGTCGAAGAAGGCCTGGCGCTCGCGGCGGGCCGCCAAGCGTGCCTGCCGGCCCGGCTCGACCGCCCGGTGCAGCGATACGAGCAGGCCCAGCACGCCGGCCGGCAGCAGCGCGGACTGGCCGGCCAGCTGGGTGGTCAGGGTGATACCCGGGGTCGGGCGGGCGGACTGCTGGGCAACGACTGCGTGGGCGACGGCGGACATCGGAGGTACCTGCGTATGTCGGGGACTCCAACGTGCCGCCGCAGGGAGGTATTTAACAAAACAGTTTTTGCAATGTTATCTATAAGTTGTGCTAATACTGATATCGTCATGCCAACCAAGACGCCCGTAACCCCGCGTTTTTCCTACAAGTCTGATCGGCTCAAGCCGCTGCGGGCGTTCCTGCAGACGGTGCGTCTGGGCTCGGTTTCGCGTGCCTCGGAAGCGCTTTTTGTCAGCCAACCGGCGGTGAGCCTGCAGCTGCAGGCGCTGGAACGGGAACTGGGGGTAGTGCTGTTCGAGCGCAGCGGGCGCCGACTGGTGCCTACCCGCGAGGGTCAGCTGCTGTACGACATGGCCCAGCCGCTGGTCGAAAGCCTGGACGGGCTGCTGCCGCGATTCCGCGAGAAGGTCAGCGGGCTGGATGCCGGGGAGCTCAATATCGCCGCAAATTCGTCGACCATCCTGTATCTCTTGCCGAAGATCGTCGAAAACTTTCGCCAACAGCACCCGGATGTGCGCCTGACCCTGCACAACGCGATCAGTGCCGACGGCACCGACCTGCTGCGCAGCGACGCCGCCGACCTGGCCATCGGCTCGATGATGGATGTGCCCGCCGACCTCAGCTACGCACCGGTCTACCGTTTCGAGCAGGTGCTGATCACGCCGCCCGACCACCCGCTGGCGAAGAAAAAGAACCTGACGCTGGAAGACCTGTCGCCGTGGCCGCTGATCCTGCCGCCGCGCCGGCAGATCACCTGGCGGCTGGTTGACCTGGTGTTCCAGCAACACCGCGTGCCGTATACGGTGGCGCTGGAAGTGGGCGGCTGGGAGGTGATCAAGCAATACGTGGCAATGGGCATGGGCATCAGCATCGTCACTGCCCTGTGCCTGAACGACAGCGACCGCGACAAGCTGGCGACGCGGGCGATGAGCGATTACTTCCCCTCGCGCAGCTATGGCGTGGTGGTGCGCCGCGGCAAGGTGCTGTCGCCGCAGGCCCGCGCGTTTGTGGAGCTGATCCAGCCGGACCTGTTTGCGCCGCGGCAGTACGACGATACCGGGCATTCGGAGCGTTAGGTTTTTTGGTTTTGCCCTTGAGCCGTCATTCCCGCGCAGGCGGGCATCGCTCCCGCTTCTGCCCGGCTCTGGCCTTTGCCCTGGCCCCCTCACCCCCCGCATGGAGCGATCCCCACCTACGCGGGGATGACGAACTGATGGTTGGTCGGTAAGGCCTTCGCAGCCTAGACTGCCGCGATGTCCCTGGAACTCCGCCACCTGCGCTATTTCCTGGCCGTCGCCGACACCCTGCACTTCGCCCGTGCCGCCGAGCGCCTGGGCATGTCGCAACCGCCGCTCAGCCAGCAGATCCGGCAATTGGAAACCCTGCTCGGTGCGCAGTTGTTCGTACGCAGTCACCGCCGCGTGCAGCTCACGCCCGCTGGCGAGGTGTTGCTGGACCAGGCGCGCGACATCCTGCAGCGCGTGGACAAGGCAGTGGACACGGTGCAGCGCGCGCAACGTGGTGAGAGCGGCGAACTGCGCATCGGCCTGACCCGCGCCACACCGCTATCGCCGCAGATACCGCGCGCGATCTTCAGCTACCGCCAGCAGCACCCGCAGGTGCAGATGCAGCTGCGCGAGATGAACAGCCTGCGCCAGATCGAGGCCCTGCTTGCCGACGAACTGGACGTAGGCATCATCCGCAAGCGCGTGCTGCCGGACGAACTGGTGGCACAGCATCTGTTTGATGACCCACTGGCGCTGGTGGTACATGCCAGCCACCCGGCGCTGCGTGGCAAGGACCCCGCGAGCGCGCGCCTGTCGCTGAAGCAATTCGCACTCGACCCGTTTGTCGGCTTCTCACGCGACTCGGGTGCAGGCATCCACGACCATGTGATCACCCTGTGCCGCAACGCCGGTTTCAGCCCGCGCATCGTGCAGGAAGCCGGCGAATCATCGACCTTGATCAGTCTGGTCGCGGCCGGGCTGGGCGTCTGCGTGCTGCCCTCCTCCTGCAGCCACATCCAGGTGGAGGGCGCGTGCTTTGTCGCACTGGCAGATCGTGGCGCAGCGTCGGAGATCCAGCTGGCGTGGCGGCGTGAAGCGGTGACGCCGTTGTTGCGGCAGTTCATTGCGTTGTTGAAGCGGGAAGTGGCTGGTTGAAGACAGCCAGAGCAAAGAGCTGAAGCAACAACAAAAGCACCCCTCCCCAACCCTCCCCTTGCCTGCGGCAAAGGGAGGGGGCTGAGCTTCGCCCCCTCCCTTGCGCATAGCGCAGGGGAGGGTTGGGGAGGGGTGCTGTTAGCTGTTAGCTGTTAGCTGTTCGCTGCTAGCGGTTAGCCGCCAACCCTCACCGAACCAGCAACAACCCCGTCGCATCCTCCAGCCGCCGCCACAACCGCCAAGCCGCACCCACACCGGCCAGGGTCAGCACCAGACAGAAACCGCACACGCCCGCCCAGCCCCAGTGCGTATAGAACACGCCACCCAGCGCGCCCAGCACGCTGGAGCCCAGGTAGTACGAGAACAGATACAGCGCCGACGCCTCGGCACGCAGTCCACCGGCGCGCACGCCAACCCAGCTGCTGGCCACCGAATGACCACCGAAGAATCCAAACGTCACCAAGGCGATGCCCACGGCCATTGCCAGCAGCCACGGCACCGCCAGCAACAACACGCCCAACAGCACCAAGCCGAACGACAGGGCCAGCACCGGCCCGCGCCCCAGGCGATTAGCCAACTGCCCCATCCACGCCGAGCTGACGCTGCCGACCAGATATACAGTGAAGATCAGCCCCGCCACGGTCTGGCTCAGGTCATAAGGCGGCGCCAGCAGGTGGTAACCCAGATAGTTGTAGAGCGTCACGAACACGCCCAGCAGCAGGAAGCCGCAGGCAAACAACCAGGGCAGCGCGGCATCGCGGAACAAGCCGGCGAAACGTGCCGGCAGTTGCGCCGGCTCGGCACGCTTGGCACGGAAATGGCGCGATGCCGGCAGCTGTGTCCATAGCGCCACGCTCGCCATCAAGGCGATCACACCGACGGCTGCAATACCGGCGCGCCAGCCCCAGTGGTCGGCCACCACACCGGCAATCAAGCGCCCGCTCATGCCACCCACCGCGTTGCCGCCGATGTACAGGCCCATCGCCAGGCCCAGTGCGCGGCTGTCCATTTCCTCGACCAGCCAGGTCATCGCCACCGCAGGCACGCCGCTCAGGCTCAGGCCGAGCAAGGTGCGCAGCAGCAGTATGGTGTTCCAGTCGTCGGTCAATGCGGTGCCAAGCGTCAACAAGGCGGAGCTGAGCAGCGAGGCAACCATCACCGGCCGTCTGCCCACCCGATCGGAGACGATGCCCGCCATCAGCATTGCCACGGCCAACACGCCGGTGCTTGCCGACAAGGCCAGGGCACTGTTGCCAGCACTGATACCGAAGTGGCTGCTGAAGCCCGGCAGCAGCGGCTGCACGCAGTACAGCACGCCAAAAGTAGCGAAGCCGGCCATGAACAAGGCCAGCACCGCGCGCCGGAACTCGGGCGTACCCTGGCGGATGTGGGGGAGTTCGGCTGCCGTGTTCGGCGGGGTGATTGGCGCCAATGATTCGTTGCAGCTTGCGGTGTTGCCTGGTTCGGATTGCATTGCATCTTGGCCTGTAACGGCAGGCCGGTTTATTGGAGATGCGGGAAGCTTGAACCTGCGGATCGAGTCGATCCATAACCTGCTGTGTACGGATTGATACTTGAAACGTATTAATTCAGTATCTGCAGTGCCGCAGTGCTTTGAACAAGCATCGAAGCACATCCCTTCTCCCGCCTGCGGGAGAAGGTGCCCCGCAGGGGCGGATGAGGGGGCTTTGGGGTTTAGCTATTGATCGTGATTTTCCAGCCAGAAGCTTCCCCTCACCCCAACCCCTCTCCCGCAAGCGGGAGAGGGGCTTTAACAAAAGCAATGGCAGGTGCTTCGCGTCTCAGCAATCACAGCCCTTCCAACCCGGCTGCTTGCTGGTCTGGCCGATGCCCGGGTTGAAGGTATTGCTCGGGTCCAGCTGCTGGTAGAACTGCGCCAGCGCCGGCTTGGCCGGATACAGGTGACCGACGTTGTGCTCGGCCGGGTACTCGGCACCGCGTTCGTCCAACAGCTTCCACATGGCGTGTTCGATCGCCATCGGATCTTCACCCTTGCGGGCGATGTAATCCTGGTGGAAGACATGGCACAGGAAGTGGCCGTAATACAGCTTGTGCAGCAAGCGCGCATCCAACTCGGCCGGCAGCTGCTCGAACCAGTCGCGGTCGTCGCGGCGCAGGGCAATATCCAGTGCGACGATGTCCTCAACCTGCGCACGATGCACTTCGCGGTAACGCACCGCCGCGCCAGCCACTGCGAACCGGTGCAGGAAGGCCTTGCGCCCTTCGTCCGGCGTGCAGTGGAAGTAGCCGCCTTCATGCCCGGCGAAGAAGCCGCGCAACCACTGCTCGGTCGCCGCCGCATCCTGTGCGGAAACCTTGACCAGCAAGTGGTGCTCATAGCGCTGGCGGAACTCGCCCATGCGCTTGGGAAGATGCGATGGCAACAGTCCGGTCAGCAGCTGCAGCGCGTGATCGGTGACTCCGCGCAGCCCCAAACGTTCGAACCAACCATCGACCCGGCTTTTCAACGCGAATGCCGCCGGTACCCGCGCGGTGCCGAGCTTGTCGATCAGCAGGAAGGTGTCCTTGCCGTAGCGCTCGCCAATGTCATAGGCGACGCGGTGGATGTACTCGCCGGAGATCGGCAGGCGCTCGAAGCCGGTCAGCAGCTGGCGGCGAATCGCGGTGAGGCTTTCGGTGCTGTTGCTGCCGATATAGAACACCTCGGCCGCCTCCTTGGCGAAAGTATCCAGGCGCACCGCGAATACAGCCAGCTTGCCGGCCGAACCGGCTGCTTCGTAATGACGGCTGGGATCGGCGTTGAAGCGCGCCGGCGTTGCTGCATCCACCAACCTTACCTGCTCGGCGTAACGCGGATCGGAGCCGGCGCGGTCACCATCGTTGCGCACATCGCCAGGCTGGTAATCGCCAGCCTGCAAGCGCTGCAGAATTTCCTCCGGGCTGTCGCCCAGCGCGATACCCAGGTGATTGACCAACTTCAACTGGCCGGCCCCATCCACCTGCGCGTACAGCGCCATCTCGGTATAGGCCGGCCCACGCCGCACCAGCGAGCCACCGGAGTTGTTGCAGACACCGCCCAGCACCGAGGCGCCGATGCACGAAGAACCAATCACCGAATGCGGCTCGCGCCCAAGCGGTGCCAGCGTCTGTTCGAGTCGGTCCAAGGTAGCGCCGGGCAGGCACAGCACCTGCCGCCCTTCATCGAGCAACTGCACGCCGGTCAGGCGCAGCGTACTGATCAGCACGATCGGCCGCCCGTAGTCATTGCCGTCCGGCGTCGAGCCCCCGGTCAAGCCGGTATTGGCCGCCTGCAGGATGATCGCCGCCCCGCCCTGCACGGCTGCCTGCAGAGCGCGCCACATCTCCAGCAAGGTCCCTGGGCGCACCACGGCCAGCACAGCACCGTCACCGAAGCGGTAACCCTTGCGGAAGCGACGTGTTGCCTTGTCGCCAGTCAGCACATGGGCGTCACCAACGGCGCTGCGCAGCTGTGCCAACAGTGCTTCGTTCGCACTCATGCCAGGTTGACCAGCGAATCGCGGCCGATATCAGCAATACGTCGTGCGCCGGTCAAGGTCATCGCCACACGCATTTCCTTGGCGATCAGGTCCAGCAGGTTGGCCACGCCGGTCTCGCCCTGCGCAGCAAGTGCGTAGACGAAGGCACGACCGAGCAGCACGCTGTCAGCACCGAGTGCGAGCATGCGCACCACATCCAGACCGGTGCGGATACCGGAGTCGGCAAGAATCTTCAGATCGCCCTGCACCGCGTCTGCAATCGCCGGCAAGGCGCGTGCGGTGGACAACACGCCATCGAGCTGGCGACCGCCATGATTGGACACCACGATGCCATCGGCGCCAAAGCGCACTGCATCGCGCGCATCATCCGGATCGAGGATGCCCTTGATCACCATCGGCCCCTTCCAGAATTCGCGAATCCACTCCAGGTCCTTCCACGAAATCGACGGGTCGAAGTTGTTGCCCAGCCAACCGATGTAATCCTCCAGCCCGGTCGGGCTGCCGCGATAGGCGGAGATGTTGCCAAGATCATGCGGACGGCCGAACAGGCCTACGTCCCAGGCCCAGCGTGGATGGGTCATCGCCTGGCCGATGCGGCGGATGCCGGCATTCGGGCCACTCATGCCCGAATGGGCGTCGCGGTAGCGCGCGCCCGGCACCGGCATGTCGACGGTGAACACCAGCGTGGTGACGCCGGCAGCCTGCGCGCGCTCCAATGCGTTGCGCATGAAGCCGCGGTCGCGCAGCACATACAGCTGGAACCACATCGGTCGTTTGATCGCCGGCGCCACCTCTTCGATCGGGCATACCGACACCGTCGACAACGTGAACGGAATGCCGCGGCTGTCCGCGGCACGCGCCGCCTGCACTTCACCGCGACGTGCATACATGCCGGTCAGGCCGACCGGCGCCAGCGCAACCGGCATCGCCAGCGTCTCGCCGAACAGCTCGGTTTCCAGGCTGAGCTCGGACATGTCGCGCAGGATGCGCTGGCGCAGCGCGATGTCGGACAGGTCGGAAACATTGCGTTTGAGCGTGTGTTCGGCATACGCGCCGCCATCGATGTAGTGGAACAGGAACGGCGGCAGACGACGCTGCGCGGCCGCACGGTAATCGGTGGAGGCAGAGATGATCATGGGTCAACCGTGGGGGGAAGGAAGCCGCGAAGCGCGGGCACGCCGTGCCTCGTCTTCATCGAGCGTGCGCAACGTGGTGTGCACGAACTCGAGATGGGTATGCGCTGCGGCACGCGCACGCTCGGGATCGCCAGCCAATACCGCATCCATCATTTCGCGGTGCTGGTCGGACAAGGGGGAAAACGTCGTCGATGCGGTGTAAAGCTTCTCGCGGCTCTGCGAGATATTGGTCTGCAGCAGCTCGAACAGACCGCGCATCACCTGCAGCAGCACCAGATTGTGCGAGGCCTCGGCGATGGACAGATGGAAAGCCGCGTCGGCGCGTGCTTCGCCGCCCGGATCGTCCTTGCCATGCGCGTCCATCATGGTCTGGAAGGCCTGCGCGATACGCGCGCGGTCCTCGTCGGTAGCCCGCAGCGCCGCATGCCAGGCGGTGGCGCCTTCCAACGCGTGGCGGATTTCCAGCACGTCGAAACGGTACTCCGGATCGCCCTGGAACAGCGGCAGATAAGGCACCAGTGGTTCATCCAACGCCTGCCGCGCACGTGCTGCCGGCTCGGCCACATAGGTGCCACCGCCAACCCGCGCCACCAGCAGGCCCTGGCTGCCAAGCTGGGCAATCGCCTCGCGCAGCGCCGTGCGCGAAACCCCGAGCTGCACCGCCAGTGCGCGCTCGGAAGGCAGCCGGTCACCCGGCTGCAGTTGTTGTTCGTCCACCAGCACGCGCAGCTGCGCGGCCACCTTGTCGGAAATACGCTGCGTACTCATGCCGACATTGTGGCCCGAAGCTGCCCGGCGTTGGCGGATGCGCGCGGCCATGGCTCAGGGAATCATCCACGTCAGCCAATAGGCCTGCGCGGTAGTGATCAGACCGACCATTACCGTGAAGATCAGGCTGTGCTTGACGGTGAAGCGGAACAGGTCCGATTCCTTGCCGGCCAGGCCCACCGCCGCACAGGCGATGGCGATGGACTGCGGCGAGATCATCTTGCCGGTAACACCGCCGGTGGTATTGGCCGCAACCAGCAGCACCTCGGACACACCGATCTGCTGCGCGGTGGTCGCCTGCAAGGCCGAGAACAGGGCATTGGACGAGGTGTCCGAGCCGGTCAGGAACACACCCAGCCAGCCCAGGAACGGCGAGAAGAAGGTGAAGGCCTTGCCGGTATGCGCCAGCGCCAAGGCCAATGTTGCCGACAGCCCGGAATAATTGGCGATGAAGGCGAAGGCCAGCACCATGCCGATGGAATAGATCGGCATCTTCAGTTCATTGACGGTCTCACCAAAGGTGCGCACCGCCGCACGTACCGGCATGCGCAGGTAGATGATCGCAATCACCGCCGCCAGCATGATCGCGGTGCCGGTGGCCGAGATGGCATCGAACTTGTAAACGGCCTCGTAGGCGGTGGGTGCACTGACGATCGGCGGCATCTTCTGCACCAGCTGGTCCAGGCCCGGCACCGGCAGCTTCAGCACCCAGCTTTCCAGCGGGCCACCGGCGGCGAACAAGGCCTTGAACGGCTTGATGCTCCACAGCGTCACCATCGCGGTGAGGATCAGGAATGGCGACCACGCCTTGGCGATCTGGCCGGCGCTGTAACGCGGTGCAGCCGATGCCTGCGCGGCCGCCTCGGCGCTGGCGTCGGTCTCGAAGCGGAAGATGCGCTTGGGCTGCCAACGGCGCAGGAACAGCGTCAGGCACACCAGCGATGCCAGCGAGGCGGTGATGTCCGGCAGCTCCGGACCGATGAAGTTGGAGGTCAGGTACTGCGCGATGGCGAAGGAGCCACCGGCAACCAGCACCGCCGGCCAGGTTTCCTTGATGCCGCGCCAGCCATCCATGATGGCCATGATCCAGAACAGCACGATGATGGTCAGGAACGGCAGCTGGCGGCCGGCCATCTGCCCGATCTCGAACGCATCCAGGCCGGTGACCTGACCGGCGACGATGATCGGAATGCCCATCGCGCCGAAGGCCACCGGCGCAGTGTTGACGATCAGGCACAGGCCAGCGGCATACAGCGGCTTGAAGCCCAGCCCGACCAACAATGCAGCGGTGATCGCCACCGGTGCGCCAAATCCTGCGGCACCTTCGAGGAAGGCGCCGAAGGCGAAGCCCACCATCAGCATCTGCAGGCGCTGGTCTTCGGTCACCGACAGGATCGACGCGCGGATGATCGCGAACTGCCCGGTCTTGACCGATACCTTGTACAGGAACACTGCGCCGATGATGATCCAGGCAATCGGCCACAGCCCGTACAGGAAGCCGAACCCGGCTGCACCCAAAGCCTGCGAAACGGGCATGCGATAGAACAGCAGCGCCACTGCCAGCGCGATGGCGACGGTGATGGTGCCGGCCAGCCAGCCCTTCATGCGCAGCACCGCCAGCGCGACGAAGAAGAAAGCGATCGGCAACAGCGCGATCAGGCTGGACAGCCAGAGGTTGCCAGCGGGGTCGTACAGTTGTTCCCAGGGCTGCATGCAGGTTCTCGTCAAAGGCGAAAGGCGGCCCACCCGCAGGTGGCGTGGCGGTGGTCGCGAATATTGGTATTACCAATATTCAATCAGTCCGACCAACGAACCGCGATTGAATCGCCGTTACCGCGGAGATCCTATTAGACCATAGGGTTAGTGAAGGTAATTGGTATTACCAATCAAGCATGGATCTTGTGGGAGCGGCGTCAGCCGCGAAGCCACCGGTGCCGGCGAACCGCATGGATGCGATGGCAAACAGACAAGGGCTGTATTGATGTCAGCTTCGCGGCTGACGCCGCTCCCACAAAAAAACAAAAGCGAAGGCAAAAAAAACGGCACGTCTCCGTGCCGGCTTTTTCTTCGCTGTTGTCGGTTACAACCGCCGCCACTCCGGCCCATCACCGCGCCGCCAATACACCGCCACCGCCTTGCCGTAGACCGTATCGGCATCCACCAGACCGAAGAAGCGGCCATCAAAACTGTTGCCGCGATGATCCCCCACCACCAGCAACTTGCCGGCCGGAATGGTGATGCCGTTGATATCCGGACCGCCGCCATCCTCCAGATCCAGCTGCACCTGCTTGTTGCCGAACAACTCCTGCGCCACGTCCTGACGCAGCGGCTGCTCGTTGATGGACAGATAGCCGTCGTGCAACTGCACGCGGTCTCCAGCCACCGCAACCACGCGCTTGATCAGGCGCGTGCCATCGGCTGGCGAATCGAACACCGCCACGTCACCGCGCTGCGGTGCCTGCCCCGCCCACAGCTGCACATCCGTGAAAGGAACGCGCAGGCCGTACGTACGCATATCCACCACCACCCGATCACCCGGCTGCAGCGTCGGCTGCATCGAGCCACTGGGTACCTGGTAGTGATTGGCCAGGCTGTCGCGGGCGGCAAACAGCAGCAGCAACATCACGCCCAAGGGCAAGGCTTCACGTCGCAGCCAGGCCAGCACGGGATGGGGCGATGCAAGGGACGCAGTCTCATTCATGGCTGATCACTAACTCCGGGGACGAAACGAGTTGACCGCCAAGTCTGGCCGAAGTTCCCCAGGGTCACAGCGCCGGGACCGCACACTTTGCTACGCAGACTTTACGCCGTCGCGCCCAGCCGCCCTCGCGATTTGATGTCGCCGCGGCGCATCGTGGCACCACCGCGCCGCAAGGCGCTTGAACGTGGTGCTACATGAGCGTTTTACTGATCCGGCATACCCGCAACCCAACAGTGCCGGATGCATCCCTTCTACCCACACAGCTCGCTGGTCAGCCGCTGCAATGCTTGCATTGCGGCTCACTGCCTGCGTTGGCCCGGTGCCTGGATAATGCCCGACAGCACGCACCAAGCTGGGTGCTGATCGAGAACACCGCCACCGACGAGGCGCAATGGGCGCTGCACGGCCGCAGCGTCTGCAGCGCACTGGATGCGTTGCCCTCACCGTACATCGAAATCGCCCGCAGCGATGCAGATACGCTCGAAGCGCACCTGCATCCGCATCATGCCGCGACCGCATTGGTGGTCTGCAGTACCGGTACCGACGAGGCGCGGCGCCTCTCACTGGCGATCACCTCGCGCCTGCTCAGCAACGTGCAAGGTGCCTGAGCCATGGCCATCTTCATCGTACGTGGGCCGGATGCCAGTGGCGCCTTGCTGCAGGCGTGTACTCCGCTGCCCAGCCCGGTCATGAGCGCACTGGTGCGGCGCGCTCTCGATGTCGGCATCAGCGTTGCGCAGCGCAACTGCCGCTCCGAACAGGAGCTGATCGACGCGCTGTGCGCGGCCGATCACAACCCCAGCGACGTGATCCTGTTGGCCCCTGCAGCCTGCGTGCACAGCGCCCGCCTGCAGCACCTGCTACCTCGCCTGCGCAACGCCTATGTGGAAGTACACGACGACGCCAGCGACGCGCCGCAGTCCTGCCTTCCCGCGCATCTCGGCCAGCGCCTAGGCATCGCCCAGGGTTATTGCGCACAGAGCTATGTGCTGGCGATGGAGCTTGCGCTGGAACACCTGTGCTGCAGCGACGTCGCCGACCGCGTGCACGTAGGCACCTGAGATGGATGCGCACCGTTACATCGTGGGTTATGAGGTCTACCTCGACAGCCAGCCGTTCTGGTGGGGCCATCTGGCCGTGCAGCTGCAGGAGGCGGATCCGATGCTGCTGCATCCACAGGCACTGTTGGATCATATCTGCGCGATGGCCGCCCAGCGCCACGATGTGCCGGCGGCGCAGGTGCGCTTGAAGATGATCAGTCGGTTGTAGCTGATAGCTCCTCTCCAACGGCTTCGCGACTTATGCCGATCCTGCACGAGGCTGGTGGATTGCCTGGAATGCCCCTTGCCGAGCATGGCTCGGCACCACCTGCAGACGTCGGCGCCGGGCATGGCGTGCTGATTCGCTATGATCGGCATACGCGCCAACACACGCCCCCTGATGCGGCATGCGCTTCCCAAGGACGATCTCCAACATGAATAGTCTCTCCATGCTGCTGTGGCTTCCACTTGCCCTTGCCCCGACTGCGGCGGCGGATGCGGCCGATGAGGCGGCCACGCTGGCCATCGTCACTGCCGGCCATTGGCAGTCTGGGCAACAGCAAGGGGTTTATCGAGTGCGTCTGGAGAACGTCGGCTTCGAGCACGTGTCCTGCCGCGTCTGGATAGAATGGCTGGCGGCAGCTGCACCGGGGAAGCCTCTCACTTCGGTCGCCAAGGTGCCGTTGGCGGAAGCCTCCGACAGTTTCTGGTCATGCCCAGCGCGGAGCGGAACCGTGGTGCTGGACGATGGCACGCTGCAGCTCAATCTGGTCCACGCCTATTCGCTGGAGCCGCGCGTATTCAACGTGACGCTTGGCGCGCCCGGAAGTTACCAACTGCAAACCGACGCCCAGCCATAAGCATGCTTTGCCGGCATTTCGGCGCCGAAGCCCTTGTTGGCGACGGAACAGCGCTGCGGAGACCTGCTCCGCGCATACGCATCGATCATCGAAGGACCACATCATCGTGACGAACGGAATCAGCCACATTTTCGCGCCGACCGCAGCCACCTCGCGTCTGGCCCTCCCCTGCCTGTTGGTGATGAGCACCGCGCTGCTGGGCGCCTGCACGACGCGCCCCGGGCCGCTGGGCAGCTTGTCCAACATCGTGGTGACCGGCAATGGCGTCGACAATGAGCGCGATGCGCCCTTGTGCCAGGAGTTCAAACCCGAAGCGCCACAAGTGCGTGCGTTTTTCCGCAGCGCCGTGCTGATCACTCCACGCCAGGAACACGATTTCTTCCTGCACGGACCTTGCTACGTGCGTGGCACGCTTACCACCCGGTATGAGACCTGGCATTGGGAACTCCGCAATGGCGGCACTGCGCGGGTGACTTCCGCTGCGGGCGATGATTCTTTCCTGTTGGCCGATCCGCGCGAGGAATCTTCGCTTGGCGATGAGTGAGGCCTGCGCGGTTCCGTAGTGCCGAGCCATGCTCGGCAGCGGCCTTGCTGATAGTGCCCCTGCCGAGCATGGCTCGGCACTACCGCTTCTGCCCCCTCCCTTTTGCGTAGCAAAGGGGATGGTTGGGGAGGGGTTGGCTTTTGTGGCCTTTCAGGTGCTGTTGGCTTCGCGGCTTACGCCGCTTCTACGAGGCTGGTGGATTGCCGGTGAAGCCCCTGCCGAGCATGGCTTGGCACTACCGCTGTTGCTCCCTCCCTTGCGCCGCAGGCGGAGGGGAGGGTTGGGGAGGGGTTGGCTTTTGTGGCCTTTCAGCGCCGCTGGCTTCGCGGCTTACGCCGCTCCTACGAGGCTGGTGGATTACTGGGAAAGCCCCTGCCGAGCATGGCTCGGCACTACCTTAGTAGCCTTCTTCTTCCGCGGCGGCTTCGCGCCCTTGTTGGCGGATCAGTGCTTCTTCGCGGGCATCGTTGATGGCGTGACGCACGCTATCCAGGTCAACCGCACGTTCGTCCGGCGTGTACTGCCCGGTCAGGACGGTGTCGGGTAGCAGGTCACCGGCCTGGAACAGCTCCCACATTTCCTCGCCATACCAGGTATCCAGCAACGCCGGCGCACTGCGGCCCAGGTAGGCGGTGAGGTTGTTGACGTCACGCAGCAGCATGGTGCGCGCGGCGTTGTTGCCACCGGCACTGACCACCTGCGGGAAGTCGATCACCACCGGGCCATCCGGCCCGACCAGCACGTTGTAGGGCGACAGATCGCCGTGGATCAGGCCGCAGCACAGCATCAGCTTGACCTGCTGCACCAGCACGGCGTGGAACTCGGCGGCCTGCTCGGCGCCCAGATCCACCTCGCCCAGGCGCGCAGCGCTATAGCCCTCGGCATCGGTCACCAGTTCCATCACCAGCACGCCCTGGAAATAGCCGAACGGCTCGGGCACGCGCACGCCGGCATCGCGCAGCTGGTACAGCGCATCCACCTCGGTGTTCTTCCACGCCGCTTCGGCCTGCTTGCGGCCGTAGTTGCTGGCCTTGCCGATGGCGCGGGCCTCGCGGCTGCCGCGGACCTTGCGGCCTTCCTGGTACTGCACGCGCTGCTGGAAACTGCGCTGCGCCATGTCCTTGTAGACCTTGGCGCAACGGACTTCATCGCCGCTGCGGACGACATAGACCGCCGCCTCCTTGCCGCTCTTGAGTGGTCGCAGCACTTCGTCGATGACGCCGTCGTCTATCAGTACCTGCAGTTGTTGGGGTGTTTTCACAGTGTCTCGGTGGATGCGGGTGGCGGTCCGATCTGCATCGAACGTGGGCCGTCCGGGTGGGATCAGGCGGGCATATTGTTGCCGATGGTACGGAAACCGGCCAGCCATGGACGTGACGGGGGTTCAGGCTGGGCAGTTCCGCCGGCACCTACGCGAACGGCCAGGCGTTGCGCCTGGCCGTTGGTCGGTGATCGCAGGTCGCAGGTCGCAGCAGGCTGCGCCCACCCTCTCCCCAACCCCTCTCCCGGAGGGAGAGGGGCTAGAGCGCACCCTCAGCGGCTGAGCACGCCGGGGTTCATCAGGCCCTTGGGGTCGAGCTGGTTCTTGACTGCATCCAGCACGGCCAACGCCGCCGGGTCACGGCCGGCGCGGTAGTCGTAGAACTTGCCCAGCTGCAGGTTGGCCGCGCCATGCGCACGCATGGTGTCGGCGATCTGCCGCTTGAGCGTGTCGGCCGCCGCGCGTGCGTCCAGGTGTTCACCCGGGCAGCCGATGCGCTCGCGGTGGTCGGCATCGACGGTGCGCTGGTGGAAGGCGTTGTGGCTGTCCGGCCAATAGATGCAGGGCTCGATCACTACCGTCTGCGCGCCCACGCTGGACAGCAGGGTGCCGATGAACAGGCCGTGTTTGTCCATGGTTTCCTGCTCGCGCGCGAACAGGTCCTGCAGGGCGTTGAACATACGGGTGGCCTTGGAATGCGGCACCAGCGCGTGCACCGGCGCCCAGCGCTCGCCCTGCGGGCCCAGCATCGAGTTCCAGGCCGCGAACGGATTGGCCGCCATCATCTTGGCGATCGACGGTTCGATACTTTCACCGAACTCGCCCACCAGCTTGCGTGCACGCGCCACGCGATCGGCCACCTCGGCGGCGCTGTCGCCCTCCAACGTGATGTGCAGCGAAAACTGCTCCTGGTCGACAATGTCGCGGCCCTTCACCGCCAGCTTCAGGCCGGAGATCAGGCCGCCCTTCTTGATCACGTTGGTCAGTGCCTTGACGTCGCT
This sequence comes from Stenotrophomonas sp. STEN031, assembly GCF_056759975.1. Classification (NCBI taxonomy): domain Bacteria; kingdom Pseudomonadati; phylum Pseudomonadota; class Gammaproteobacteria; order Lysobacterales; family Lysobacteraceae; genus Stenotrophomonas; species Stenotrophomonas sp. STEN031. The sequence goes on along the minus strand of NZ_JBRREA010000008.1, from coordinate 26,068 downwards.
GGACAGGCCGGCGCGGCGCATGCGCACGCGGGTCAGCGCCGGGTCGAAGGCGGCCGTTTCGCTGGCCAGGCCATGCCGCGAGAGCATACCCAAGGCACCGAACAGACCTTCGGCCGTCGGGAATTGCCAGGACAGGTAGTCGATATGCGCATGCTTGGGAATGAGCTTGAGCACGATGCGCGTCTTGATGCCGAGCAGGCCGCAGTCGCCCAGGAACAGACCGGTCAGGTCTGGCCCGTACCAACGGAAGAACGGGCTGGTATTGGCCGCAGCCGCCGAACCGGTGGTGAGGATGTCGCCATTGGCGGTAACCACCTGCAGGCCCAGCACCACATCGGCCGAGCAGCCATAGCGCGCGGTGCCGTGGAAGATCGCGCCCTGCGACATGCCGCCACCCACGGTGGCATGCGAGCCGGACATCGGCCCGAAGTACGGCGTGCGTACGCCCTTGGCATCCAGCGCTTCCTTGAGCGCGCGCCAGGTGACGCCAGCCTCGACCACCACATAGGCGTCTTCCAGGTTGATCTCGACGATCCTGTCCAGCGCGCCGGTGTCCACCAGCACACTGGGGCTCTGCGCGGCGGTGTAGCCGCCGGTATAGCTCATGCCACCGCCACGGGCGATGACCGCCACGCCGGCATCGGTGAGCTGCTTGACCGCATCGGCCAGCTGCTGCGCGTCGTTCGGGCGCAGCACGGCCAGCAGCGGCTTGCCCTGCGAATAGACGTCGGTGGAAAAGTACTCAAGCTCGCTCGCATCGGTGACGATGCTGCCGCCCCAGCTGGATTGCAGGCGGTCGATGACGGCGGTTGCGGTGTCGTTGCTCATGGGGGTCCTTCGGCTCAGGCAGACAGGGCGGCAGCGCGCCCCTGGTAATCGGATTCGGCATCGCCAACCACGCGCAGTGGCACCGGCAAGGCACGCAGGCGGGCAGCCAGGTCGGGGTGGGTGACATCGCGCAGCAGGCCGTGCAGGCGGCTGCCCAGACGCAGCAGCTCCACCACGTTGTCGTGCACCCGCGCAGGCGCCGGTGCATCCACGCGGCGACGCGCGGCGGCGCTGGGCGGCAGCCACGGCCACAGCAGGTGGCGCTCGCGCTCCCACTGCCAGGCATCGCAGAGATAGCCACCGGCGCGATCAATGACGGTGCTGGGCAGGCCCTGCAGCAGCAAGGCCTGTTCTTCGGCGGTGAGCAGCCACGGCGAATGCAGTCCGACCTCAACAACCGCTGCGCCCAGTGCCTGCACCAGCCCAGGCACGTAACCGGCGGCAGCGCCATGCGCTTCGATCACCAGCGGCAAGGCATTGTCGGCCGGAATGGCGGCGAGCAGCGCGGCCACCAGGGTGGCGGCATCCAGCGCGCCCTCGCTTTCGCAGGACGCGCCATGACCAGGCAGGTCAGGCAGCAGCCAGGCGCTGTCGCCAGCGTCGATCTGCAGTGGCGACAACGGTCGCGTGCCGGGGGCGTGCAGGCACAGGTGCAGCACGCCCTGGCCTGCCCGTTCCCACACCGCCATGTCACCGGCGCCGGTGGTGATGATGCGGCGCTGCCAGGTGTTGGATGCCAGCGCCGGCGCGGCGGCTTCGACAAAGGCCGGTTCGTTGGCCAGGGTCTGCGCCAACCAGCCGTCCATGCCGTCCTGCATGGCGGGGATGCCGTTGGGTTCTTCAAGCACCGCGACATTGACCGGCAGGTCGCGCAGGCGCGGCATATGCGCCAGCAGCGGATCACCATGGCGGTAGACCAGCCACGACGGCATCTGCAGCTCACCCAGCCAATGGTGGTCGTTGTGGCGGAATGCGGCGGCGTAACCGGCGCGGTAGGTATCGCCCACGTCGAGCACATCCATCACCGTTTCGCGGCTGCTTTCGGTGGTCTGCGGCGGGATGACCATGGCCGCTTCGGCACGGCCGTCATACCAGGGGAAGTAATACTTCTGCTCACGCATGCGCGACCACAGCCAGCGCAGGTGCGAGCCATCCCATTGCGGCACGAACGGCGGCAGGTAGGCATCGCCGTACAGCATGGATTCCTGCGGGGTGAACGCGGCATAGCCATCAACCACCAATGCCGCCACGCGGGTGGGATTGGCCCAGGCCAGCCAGGTCGCGATCAGGCCGCCGGTATGCATGCCGAACACGGCAAAACGCTGCAGGCCCAGCGCATCGACGAACTGCAGGGTTGCAGCGCCGAATTCGGCAATCGTCATCGGGTTGCCGGGCAAGGCATCGGAATAGCCGAAGCCGGGCGTGTCCGGCGCGATCACCGTGTAGCGGTCGGCATAGCGCTGCTGCATCTGCGCCCACATCCGCGAGTTCTGCGGCGACTGGTGGATCAACAGCAGGGCCGGGCCACTGCCGGCGATACGGTAATGCACCTGCCGCCCGTTGACGGGCACGAAGCGGCGTTGGATCTGGGTCATGCGTATTCCTTAAAGCCGTACCAGCGCCTTGCCCAGGTTCTCGCCCTTGAGCAGGCCAATGAAACCAGCCGGCGCCGCGGCCAGCCCGTCGTGGATATGTTCGCGGTAGCGCAGCGTGCCTGCGGCGATCATCTGCGCCAGCTCCGCGCGGCATTGCGCGAAGTCGGCCAGGTGGTCGTAGACCACCAGGCCTTCAAGCCGTGCACGCGCGCCGATCACCGGCCCCAGGTTGGGCCCGGCCGGGCGTTCGGCGCGGTTGTACTGGTCACTGAGCCCGCACAGCACCACCCGTGCCTGCAGGCGCAGCAGCGACAACGCGGCCTCCAGCACAGCGCCGCCGACATTGTCGAAATAGCCATCAATGCCGTCCGCGCAGGCCGCGCGCAGGGCCTGGACAAAGTCCGCATCGCGATAGCTGACACAGGCATCGAAGCCGAATTCATCGGTGACGATGGCGCACTTCTGCGCGCTGCCGGCAATGCCGACCACGCGGCAACCGGCCGCCTTGCACAGCTGGCCGACGACGCTGCCAACCGCACCGGCGGCGGTGGATACCAGGATGGTTTGGCCGGCCTTTGGTTGCAGGATCCTGCGCACGCCGGCCCAGGCGGTAAGCCCTGGAATACCGAGCACACCGACGGCGGTGCTGACCGGCGCCAGCGCCGTATCCACCACGGCGGCGGTGTTTGCATCAATGGCGGTGAATTCGGCCCAGCCGGTCATGCCGGTAACCACGTCGCCGATCTGGAAGCGCCCGCTGCGATCTTCAATCACCGTGCCGATGCCGTAGCCCGGCACGATGCTGCCCAGCGGCGGGCAGGGCAGCGCGTAACGGCCGCCGAGCTGCGCACGCAGGAACGGATCCAGCGACAACCACTGCACCTGCACCAACAGCTGGCCATCGCCGGGCACCGGCAAGGGCAGCTGCTGCATTTCAAAATCCTGCAGCTGCGGCAGGCCTTGTGGAACCTGCCGCAGGCAGACGGCCTGCATGGTGCTGTGCAGGCCGTCCATCATCAGAACGCGTTGATGCCGGTCAGCTCGCGGCCGATCACCAGCTGGTGCACGGTCTCGGTGCCTTCGTACGTGATCACCGACTCCAGGTTCAACGCATGACGGATCGCACCGTGCTCGGTGGTGATACCGGCACCGCCAAGCAGGTCACGGCACTCGCGTGCGATGTCGATAGCCAGGCGGCAGTTGTTCCACTTGGCCAGCGAGACCTGCTGCGGCTGCATCTGCCCGGCGTCCTTCAAACGACCCAGCTGCAGCACCAGCAACTGGCCGGCAGTGATACGGCGGGCCATGTCGGCCATCTTGATCTGCGCGCTCTGGGTGGCAGCCACCGGGCGGCCGAACAGGATGCGCTCCTTGGTGTAGGCCAGCACTTCGTCCAGGCAGGCAATCGCAGCGCCCAGCGGGCCCCAGGTGATGCCGTAGCGGGCCTGGGTGAGGCAGCCCAGCGGGCCCTTCAGACCCTTCACGTTGGGCAGGCGGTTGGCGTCGGGCACGCGCACGTTGTCGAAGAACAGCGCGCCGGTCACCGAGGCGCGCAGGCTCATCTTGTGCTTGATCTCCTGGGCGGTGAAGCCCGGGGTGCCCTTCTCGATCACGAAGCCCTGCACGCCTTCGTCGGTGTTGGCCCAGACGATGGCGATATCGGCCACCGAGCCGTTGGTGATCCACATCTTGGAACCGTTGATCACCCAGTCACCGCCGTCCTTCATCGCGCGGGTCTTCATGCTGGCCGGGTCGGAACCGCCATGGGCTTCGGTCAGGCCAAAGCAGCCGATCACCTTGCCGCGCGCCATGTCCGGCAGCCAGCGCATGCGCTGCTCTTCCGAACCGTAGGCGTAGATGGGGTACATGCACAGCGAGCTCTGCACCGAGACGAAGCTGCGCAGGCCGGAGTCGCCGCGCTCCAGTTCCTGGCAGATCAGGCCGTAGCTGACGCTGTTCAAGCCGGCGCCGCCGTACTGTTCCGGCAGCGAGCTGCCGAGCAGGCCCATGTCGGCGATCTCGGGGATCAGCTCATTGGGGAAGCGGCCCTGGTCGAAGCAGTCGCCGATGATCGGCAGCACGCGCTCGTCGGTGAAGCGGGCAACGGAATCCTGTACAGCGCGTTCTTCCTCGCTCAGCAGCGAACGCACGTCGAACAAATCGTAGGGGTTCAGTGTCTTCAGGCTCATTACTGTCTCTGGAAGGCGCATCCGCGCCCGGAAGGTAGGGGATAAGGTAGTTCAATCAGGCCGAAAGAATTGCTGCAGCCGCACGCTCGCCCGAGGTGACGGCCGCTTCCATGCCCGGAACCTGCAGTTCGGTCTGCTCGCCGGCGAAGTGGATGCGCCCGAACGGGGTATTGGCCCAGCGCAGGGTTTCGGCAAAACGGCCCGGGGCGATCTCCGAGAACGCGCCATCAGCCAACGGGTCATTGCCCCAGCTGCGGGTCTCCAGCGGCAGCAGCGCGCCCTTGGCGGCCGGGCGCAGGCGCTCCATGGCATTGATGACCCAGGCAAACCGGGCCTCGCGGTCCAGGGTGTCGGCATGCTGGGCCATGCCACCGTTGAGCCAGACGATCAGGCGGTTGGTCTGGCCGTCGGCGCCGGGCACGGCAAATACGCGCTGCAGCGGGCCATCGCCCCACAGCGACAAGGGCAGGCCGTCGTCTTCCCAGAACGCGCGGGTCGGGTGCAGGTGCACGGTGGTCACCGCATTGGAGCGGCGTGCCGCCCAGACCTCCTGCTGGGCGACCGGCGGCGCCGGGTCGATGGCGATGCGGCTGAGCGGGCCACTGGGCAGGGCCAGCACCAGGTGCGCGGCGCGGAAGCGGCGGCCGTCAAGGCAGCGCACCTCCAGGCCGGCACGGCCGGACTCGACCCGGCTGACCTGCGCGCCCAGCACCGGCGGCTGTGCCAGTGAGGCGGCCATCGCCTCCGGCAAGGCCTGGCTGCCGCCCTGCACCCAGCCGGTGCCGCGCGAGCCGAACCGCCGCAGCGCATCGCGGCGCAGGGCATCCAGCGCGCTGATGGTCTGCAGCGAGGAAAAGCTGTTGCCGATATCCATCCACTGCAGCGCCTGCGACGACCAGCCCTTGCTGGCGATCAACTGCGACAGGGGGATATCCAGCGAGAGATTGGCAGGGTCGCGCCAGCTGTCCACTGCCGGCAGGCCGAGCTCGCCCATGGCGGTGGCCAGCAGCATCGGCGGCAGCAGGCTGTGCTCGCGACCCTGCAGGGTATTGAGTGGGCTTTCAGCCCATTGCGTGGCCGGCACCAGTGCATCGCCGATGGCCAGGCCCAGCCCGGCGGCGGTGGGCAGCGCGGCCGAGGGCGGCACGATGGCCACACCTACGCGCTTGGCGTGGGCATGCACGCGCTCGTAGCCGGTGCCGACTTCCACCCCACCGATTTCAAAACGGATGCCGTTGCGCACCACCGTCTGCAGGCGGCCACCAACACGCGGGTTGGCCTCCAGCACGGTAACGCGGGCCCCGCCGACTTCCAGTGCATGCGCAGCGGCCAGGCCAGCCAGCCCGGCGCCAACCACGATCACATCGCTGCTCGGCACCTTGGCATGCAGCATGCCCGGCAGCAATGACAGTGCGGCCATGCCGGAAACTCCCTTGATGAAATCGCGACGTTGCATTGGTTCTGCCTGCGGAGGTTGTTGTTGTTGCTGTTGTTGCATTGGCATTTGCTTCAAAAGCCGTCATTCCCGCGTAGGCGAGGTTTTCACCCGACGAATGTCGGGTCATTGCTCTTGCCTTTGCTCTTGCCGCTCCTCCTGCGTGCTCTGCGAAAAATTCAAAACCCAGAGCCAGAGCGATTCCCGCCTGCGCGGGAATGACAATCAACAGCCAGAGCGATGACCCGACATTCGTCGGTTGAAAACCCCGCCTGCGCGGGAATGACGATCAACGGCCAGAGCGATGACCCGACATTCGTCGGTTGAAAACCCCGCCTGCGCGGGAATGACGATCTGATGGTGGGTCGGCAATGCCTATCGAGTGCAAAACCGGGACGGCACAATGCGCCACCCCAGCCCGCGTCAGCCCTTAGAACTTGTAGCTGACCTCAACGCCGTACATGCGCGGCAACGACGGGGTAAGACCGAAGTCGCGCAGGTTGGTCACCGCCAGGCCGGTCAACGGCGGCACCGCCGGCACTGCCACGTAGGCGTCCGGATTGATGGTGCGCTGTGCGTCTTCCAGGGTGCGGTCGTTGAACGCATTGGTCACGTAGGCCGACACCTGCAGCTGCTCGGTCGGGCGGATGCTGAAGCGGAAGTTGGTACGGGTGGAAGCGCCGATATAGGCCAGGTTGTCGACCTGGATGTAACGCTTGCCTTCGTAGTTGATGTCCATGTTGGCGGTGTATTCCCAGCCATTGGCCAGTGCACCGTCATACATCAGGCCCAGCGTCGCCTTGTGCTTGGGCACGCGCGGCAGGTTGGCGCCGGCAGCATCGGCGGCCGGGTCAGCCAGTGTCGGTGCCTTGCTGCTGGAGAACAGATCGGCCTGGTCCTGGCTGATGAACTTCAGGATCTCGGCATCGGTGTAGGAGTACGCCAGGCTGGCCAGCCAACCCTGCGCGAACGCCCACTGGCTTTCCAGCTCGAAGCCACGGATGCGCGACTCACCGACGTTGGTGGTGTAGCTGGTCGAGAACAGCGAGCCGTTCTTGCGGATCACCGGGCCGGTTTCGGTCAGCTGCTGGTTGGTCCAGTCGATCTGGTAGATGTTGGCGTTGACGCGCAGGGTGCCGTCCAGCCAATCGCTCTTCATGCCCAGCTCGTAGTTCCAAGCCTCTTCTTCCTTGTAGGTGTTCAAACCACGCGCGATCAGCGCGTCGCGATCGGCTTCCTGGAAGTCGGCGCGGTAGACGTCGGTATTGAAGCCGCCCGGCTTGTTGCCCTTGGACACCAGCCCGTACAGGTTCACGTTCTCACGCGCCTGGTAGCTCAAGGTCCAACGCGGGGTGAAGCTGCTGAAGGTCTTGTCCAGCGCATACGTCTGGCGATAGGTGTTCGCACCGAGCACGCGCACATCGGTGCCGCCCTTGCTGATTTCATCGCGTGCATAACGGCCTTCCAGCGAGGTGGTCCACTGGTCGTTGATGTGCCAGTTGATCAGGCCGTAGATCGCCTTGTTGATGGTCTGGTCATCCGGATTGGTCGGGATGGCAGTGACCACCTTGTTGCCGCCAATGGTGTAACCGGTGAGGTCACCGCCCCAGCCCGGCTGCGCTTCCTGCTTGTAGTAATACGCGCCCAGCATGCCCGACACCGCCAGACTCTGGTCGGTGGTCAGGCGGATATCCTGCGACCAGTTCTTGACACCGGTATTGGCAAAGCTCTCAAACGCACCGCCGTAACCACGGATGGCGCTGTAGTCCTGGTCACTGGCGGCGTAGGTTTCGCTCTTGTTGTAGGCCGAGGTCGAGGTCAGGTTCCAGCCATTGGAGAACAGATAGTCCACCACCACGCTGGTGCGCAGCAGGTCGGTCTTGCGGCCGGAGAAGTAACCGGCGGTCTCGAATTCCCTGGTGTTCAGCGCGTAGTCCGACGGCGCCGTCAGCTCACCGCAGTAATAGCCGCGGCGGCGCGATTCCAGGATCGGATACAGGCCGAAGTACAGGCCGCCGGTTTCTTCCGGCAGGTAGCAGTTAAGGTTGTCGCTGCCCAGGCGGGCGGCGGCGAAGTGCTGGTCGCGGCTCTTCTGCTTCATCACCCGCGCGGTGATGTCCAGTGCGTCGGTCGGCGACCAGGCGATGGCGGCCATGCCGCTGATGGTCTCGGTGCCGTTGAGGTCCTTCCTGCCCGAGGCCTGATTGTAGAAGATGCCGTCATTGCCGCGCTTGTTCAGGCTGACGTCGTAGCCGAACGAACCATCGTCATTGGCGCCCGAATAGAACAGGCCCATCTTTTCCTGGCCGTAGTTGCCAGCACCCAGGGTGAGCTTACCGCCCGGCGCGCTGCCCGGACGCTTGGTGATGAAGTTGACCGCACCGGAGAAGGTACGACGGCCAAACGCGGCCGACTGCGGGCCACGGATCACTTCCACGCGCTGGATGTTTTCCAGGCCGTAGCTGGAGATATCGCCTTCGACGTAGATGCCGTCGATGAAGAACGAGGCATTGGCCTCGCCCTGGATGTTGGACATGCCGCGAATCACCGGACGGTCGAAGCCGCGGCCGTAGCCGGACTTGAACGAGAAGCTCGGCGACAGGTTGGCGATGTCGCGCACGTCGGTCAGGCCCTTCTTCTCGATGGTCTGCTCGGACATGGCGGTGATCGGCAGCGGCATCTGCTGCAGCGGCTCGGACACGCCACGCGCGGTCACGGTGATCTGGTCGAGGCTGTGCACGGCATCGCTGTTGGCTGCCGGCGGTGCGCCCGCTTCGTCGCTGTCGGCAGCGGCGGCGTTGCCCGCACACAGCAGCAGCGCGAGGGCGATCGAGGAGCACAGCAGGTCTGGCTTGATGGTCTTCATGGGATTCCCGACTGGAAAGTTTGATCGGAATGGATTGGGAGGATGGATGCGCCGTCTTGGGGGAGGGTTCCGTCCGTTGTTTCCGTACTTCAGTCCTGCTGTTTCGCCGCCGCGTCCTGCTTGAGCTGCTTGTAGTAGCTCCAGCTGGTGACGTTGGGTTGCACCCAGGTTTCGGGTGCGCGTGCGTACTCGGGGTAGCGGGTACGGACGAGTTCCTGGATGTCGGCAGGCAGTTCACTGACCGAGGCGCGCTTGTTGCCCTGCGCGATGTACAGCAGATTGCCCGGGCGGGTGCCCAGCTTCATCCAAGGAAGCCACGGCCCGATGCGGGTCCAGCCGTAGGTGACCGGCACGCTCTTCAGGGCCGGGTTTTCCAGATCCGCGCGGGGCGCGAAGAACATGAAGTGCTCCGACCCCATGTAGGTCGGGCCACTGGACTCGGCCGGGAACTCAGCCGGCTGCAGCGGGTTGGGATAGGCCAGCGGGATGTTGAGGGTCAACATCACCTGGTCGCCGGCTTCCACCCACGGCAGGTGCAGCGGACGGCCCGGCGCATTGAGCACGGTGTTGACCGGGTCGTTGGCGACCTGCACCACCGCGTTGCGCTCACCCGAGAACGGGTTGTCCCAGCTGTCGATGATCTTGCCGGTCTTCAGATCGCGGTAGAAAGTGAGTTCGCGCGTGTACAGCCGCCATACGCCATCGGCCTGCTTTTCCGCACGGCAGATGTTGTAGCCCTCGAAGCCGAGCAGCGGCGCCGGCTTCTGCCCTGGCTCCTGTGCGAACAGGGTGCCGGCCCACCACAGCAGTTCTTCCTGCTTGGGGTCCAGCGAACAACGCAGCTTGACCATTGCTTCAACGCTGCCCTGTTCGGACTGCAGATCCAGCGCTTTTGCCTGTGGCGAAAGTGCAATTGCGGCAGCCAGCAAAACCGATGACATTCGAATCACGTCTAACCCCCCGGTTGAAGTGGAGCAATGAAGCCAGCGCGCTGGCCTGCCCCGGACCACGGAAGACGGGCCTGCGACCCATCAAAGATGACATATAGCTATATCATTAGTACATGTTTGTCCAATCATTTGTAGAACCTTTATCGCCGACCCCGCGGCACTGCTGGACGCCGTGAAAACCCAGCCACAGCAAGCACGGGCGGCACTGCGCAAGATGTTGCTTTGCAACAAAAAAACGCCCGCCCAGGCCATGAAAATGGGCACTGGCTTTTTGTCCGGACATTTGAGAAATTCGGGATACGGATGATGCCGGGAGATAGGTTGATAGACCGTTCTGGCGGAGGTTTCCGCCAGTACGAAGGCGCAAGGGCACAGGTATTAGTTGGCCGCTTGACCCCGAGCAGACCTACATGACATATAGATATAACTTTAGAACTTGAAGCCTTCCAAGGAGTCGCCATGAGCCAGCAAGCCCTGCCCCCCAGTTGGCAGCACGTGGGCCGCCACGCGGTGTTCCCCGATAGCGCACTGGATGACACCGCCCGCTTCGACTTCCTGGCCAACCTCAATGGCTACCTGGCCACCCAGCTCAGCCCCAAGGTCAAGCTGGCCTACGAGCAGCGGGTGAAGCCGGCGTTCGAGAAGGACAAGGGCCGCGCCCCGGAAACCCGTCACGAAGTGCGCAAGGCGATGGCCGGCGATGCGATCTACCAGACCTGGAGCGCCCTGCGCCGCAGCAGCATGGAAATGCGTCAGCAGGCCGGTCGTGGTCTGGTGCTCAAGCAGGTGGACGCGCTGATCGACAAGACCCGCGCACTCAACGCCAGCGACGATGGCCTGCAGCTGGATGCCTCGGTGAAGGTGCCGCGCTATTCCAGCGCGGTGGACATCCACTGCATGCCCGGCGGTTACCACACCGAGCTGCTGGCCGATGACGTATCGGCGGCCGCCAACTACGACTGCGGCATCTTCGCCACCACCGGCGGCATGCTCGGCCGTTACAACGATGGCGGTGGCCAGGCGCTGGCGCAGTGGCTGAAGGAGGAACACCCCGGCTTCAAGCCGCGTCGTATCCTCGATATCGGCTGCACCGTCGGCCACAACATCGTGCCGCTGGCACAGGCCTTCCCGGATGCCGAGGTGATCGCCATCGACGTGGCCGCACCGATGCTGCGCTACGCCCATGCGCGCGCCCGTGCCCTGGGGGTGAACAACATCAGCTTCCGCCAGGCCAATGGTGAAGCGCTGGACTATGCGGACGGTTCCTTCGACCTGATCACCACCGCCATGTTCTGGCACGAAAGCTCGGCCACGGCGATGCCGCGCAAGCTGCGCGAGATCCACCGCCTGCTGGCGTCCGGCGGCCTCACCGCCCACCTGGAGCAGCCGCAGTACCACGGCATGGACCCCTACGAGCAGTTCATCCGCGACTGGGATGCGTACAACAACAACGAGCCGTTCTGGAGCGTGATGCACGAGTACGACCTGCGCCAGATGATGGCCGCGGCCGGCTTCGATGCCGAGCGTTATTTCGAAACCAAGGTCCGCGGCGTGGTCGATAGGGACATCTTCCCGGTGGCCAGCGAAAGCGGCGAAGACCACGGCCGCGCTGCGCTGTGGACCATGTTTGGAGCCTGGAAAGCATGAGCATCGATCCGATCGCCCTGGCCGGCAGCCGCGCCCGCGGCAAGCGTCCGTACTTCTTCAAGGACCCGGACGTGGAGCGCGTGCTGTCCATTGCCATGGCCATCGCCATGGAAAACGCCGTCACCCACCAGCGCCTGGATGCGCTGGAACGCTTGATCGAACAGAAGGGCCTGCTCAGCCGCGAGGAACTGGACCAGTTCCGCCCGGACCGTGAGGCCGAAGCCCAGCGCACGCTGTGGATGAAGGAATACATCGCCCGGGTGCTGCGCATCGTGCAGCAGGAGACCGAGGCCTTGGAAGGCGGTGCTATGGACGTGCCGATGGAAGAAGTGATGGACGCGCTTCGCAACGAATGAGGCCCTGCCTCAACTGATGACATCAACACGACCCACAAGGAAACCGCAATGCCGAACATGCAACTGCACCTGCCGCTGCTGGCCCGCCACGAAGGCGTCTGGGATGGCGTCTACCGCTACTACGACGCCAACGGCGACAAGATCGACGAACACAAGTCGCGCCTGATCTGCCGCTTCCCGGCCGATGAAAACCTGCCCTACCACCAGACCAACCACTACAGCTGGGCCGACGGCAAGGTGGAAGTGCGCGACTTCCCGACCCGCTACGAGTTTGGCCGCGTCATCTTCGACAACGAGCTGATCTACGGCTGGGCCGCCGAAGTGCCGCTGGATGACTACCACCGCACGGTGATGCTGTACTGGAAGCGCAAGGGCGAGGAAGGCCTGGAGCTGTACGAAATGATCCAGCTTTCCGACTGCGGCCAGCTGCGCAACCGCATCTGGCATTGGTACAAGAATGGCGTACTGGTACAGCGCACGCTGATCGACGAAAAGTTCGTCAGCCGCGACTGGCAGAAGATCAAGGGCGAGAGCTTCAACGGCGACCCGATCTGACTTCGCAACTGAAATGATGACTCGGGGCGCCAAGGCGCCCCGAGTTTGTTGCGGCTGTGCAGCGCTGGAGTTTGCGATTGCAGCGGTGAAGCCCTTCACGCAGCCCGCGACTGCAGCTGTGAAGCCCCTCTCCCGCTCGCGGGAGAGGGGTTGGGGTGAGGGGAAGCTTCTAGCGAGCAGACCCAAGGCCTTTAAAGCTTTAAAAGCTCCCCTCATCCGCCCCTTCGGGGCACCTTCTCCCGCAAGCGGGAGAAGGGATCAAGAACAACAGCAACAGCACAAGCAACAGCACAAGCAACTGCACAAGCAACTGCACAAGCAACTGCACAAGCAACTGCACAAGCAACTGCACAAGCAACTGCAACCAATATGATCCAGGCTATTAACCACCGAGGTACCCAATGAGCAACACCCGCAGACATTTCCTGGGCAGTGCCGCCGGCCTGGCCGCACTGGGCGCAGTCGGCCCGTCCCTGCTGGGTGCCTCGGCACCGGCACAAGCCGCAATGGGCAAGGGCCCGGATGCGCTCAACGAACGCACCGATGGCACCTACGCCACGGTTGAACTGGCCAAGCCCGCCTGGACCCTGGGCCTGGTGCAGTCGCGCGTACACAGCTTCGACGCCAAGGAATGGAAGGCCGGCACCAAGCGCAACCTGGCGCATATGCTCGAGCTCATCGACAAGGCGCATTACCACGCCAAGCCCGACCTGCTGCAGTTCCACGAATTCCCGCTCACCGGCTGGCGCAAGTGGACCCGCGATGAAATCCTCAAGTTCGCCATCACCATCCCCGGCGAAGAAACCGAGGCCATCGCCGCCAAGGCACGCCAATACGCCACCTGGATCGTGTTCGGCGCCTATGCCACCGACCCTGATTGGCCGGGCCATGTGCTGTCCATCACCACGATCATGAACGACAAGGGCGAGATCGTGGACAAGCACTGGAAGGCACGCAACCTCAAGGGCGCCTTCCCGGACTTCGAACTGTTCACCACCACGACGTACGACGTGCTCGACCGCTACGTGGAAATGTACGGCCGCGATGCCGTCGTGCCGGTCACCCGCACGCCACTGGGCAATATCTGCACCAGCTCCACCCAGCGTGAGCCGGAACTGTTCCGGGCGATGGCGTTCAAGGGTGCCGAAGTGTTCCTGCGTACCGCCTCCGGCGGCTTCTCGGACATGGATATCGCCGCCTGCGCGATGTACAACGGCGTCTACTCCTCCATCGTCAACAACTCGATCTCGCCGGACAACGGTCCCTATTTCGACGATCCGGGCTCAGGCGGCACCGCGCTGTACGATCCCAGTGGCAAGATCGTCGCCGAAGCACAGAGCAAGGAAGAAACCCTGGTGCTGGGCCGCGTGCCGATCGCCGAGTTGCGCGCGCGCAAGCGCCAACCTGTCGTGCACATGGACCTGTTCCGCGACGTCTACGACACCTACCAGAACGCCTATCCGCCGAACCTGTGGTCGGAGTACCTGCCTACTTCGCTGGAAGATGCGGCGCGTTACATCCGCGGCAAGTCACGCTGGAAGTAAGCTGAACCGATGACGGCGCCGCAAGGCGCCGTTGCTTCATCCGGCGCCACCGCTGATTTCAGCCGATCGAACCCAAGCAGCTTCGTACCGCAGCGCGCGGTTCGGCCCACAGCCACTCCAGCTCACAAGCAGGTGACACGGCACGGATCAAACTGAGCGTCGGTTCTGCAACGACGGAGTTGTTAATGCCAACCGTCTTCCATCTCGGCCTGCTGCTGTGCTGGGCCGTGGTGCTTGGCTATTGGGCCATCACCGCGCTGCGCGCCAAACCGGTGAGCCGCAACGAATCGCGGGCACGGCAGTTCCTGGCGTACTGGCTGCCGTTGCTCATCGCGGTACTGCTGCTCGGTCCGGGCCAATGGTTCGGCCACAGCTGGCTGCGTGAGCAGTTCGTACCGCACTCCTTGCCGATCTACACCTTGGGCCTGCTGCTGTGTATGGCAGGTGCCGCACTCGCGCTGTGGTCGCGCTGGCAGCTGGGCCGCAACTGGAGCGGCAATGTGCAGATCAAGCAGGCACACGAGCTGATCAGCAGCGGGCCGTATGCACATGTGCGCAACCCCATCTACAGCGGCTTCCTGCTGATGTTCAGCGGCACCGCGTTGATGGCTGGCGATTGGCGCGGGGTGATCGCCGTGGCAATCGTGTTCGCCTCGTTCTGGGTCAAACTGCGGCAGGAAGAGCGCTTCCTCGCAGCCCACTTCGGGCCCGCCTACAGTGCCTATGCGGCACGCACCAAACGCCTGATTCCCGGTCTGCTGTAAGGCCTCAGGCGCCGCGCTCCGTGTCATCCTCACTACCGCGTCCTGCGCCGTAACCCAGTCCGGCGCCCATGCCCATGCCGGCACCCATCCCGCCCATGCCACCGCCGGCACCGCCGCCTTTGCCACCACCCGCGGCGTCCTTGTCGGCGCCTTTGCCCGCGCTCTTGTTGCCGCCACCGCTGCCCGCCGGCCGCAGCGGCCCTTGCCGGGGAATGGCGACGGCAGCCGGTATCACCTCCAGGTCCAGCACGCTGCGGACGAAGTCGCGCAGTGACACCACCAGTTCAGCGGTATGGATCGGCCGACCCTCGACCATATCGGTGGCAGCGCGCGCGGCCAGCCGCACCTGCTCCTCGGTGCCCAGCAGGATCACGTCCGACAGCGCCGCCTCCACCGCATCGCGGATGCGCCGCGCCCGCTCACCCGCCTCGCCTGGATCCGGGCTTGGCAACAGCAGGGCACCGTCGGCGGTCGTAGCGGTCTGTCCCTGCGCCAGTTCGGCGGCACGTCGGCGCAGATCGCGCAGGTGGCTGGGGTCAACGCTGAGATCACCTGTAAAGGAACCGCCCAAGGTCTTGTAGGCCGCAATCAGGGTTTTCAGCCGTTCGTTGATCTGGCGATTGGCGGCTTCGCGCTTCTGCTGCACCGCCTGCATCACCAGCAAGCGAATGCCGACGCCGATCAGGGTGATGATCGCCAGCCCCACCAGCGTCGACAGCAGGCCCTGCCAGGAACTGAAATCCAGACCACGCATCCGCGCACCCGTTGCTGCAGGCGCACATGTGCGCCGGGACCTTCATCGTACCGGCAGCATGCCAATCCCCACCAACGGCACAGCCACTGCAGTGGGCGGACGCGGTATCGTGTCGCCCTCTTCTTGTCCTAGAACCCGCCGATGCCCAGCACGTCTCCCGCCCCGGCCACCGCCCCTTCGCAGAAACTGGAACGCGCGCTCAAGCCGCGCCAGCTGATCATGATGGGGCTGGGCAGCGCCATCGGTGCCGGCCTGTTCCTGGGCTCGGGCGTGGGCATCCAGGCCGCGGGCCCGGCGGTACTGATCTCCTACCTGGTGGCCGGCACCCTGGTCATCATCATGATGCACGCCATGGGCGAGATGGCCGCCGCACGGCCCGCCAGCGGCGCATTCTCGGTCTACGCCGCCGATGCCCTGGGTGCCACTGCCGGCGCCACCGTCGGCTGGTTGTGGTGGGCGCAGCTGGTGGTGGTGATCGCCGCCGAATCCGTCGGCGCGGCCGGTCTGCTCAGTACGGTCTGGCCGCAATTGTCGGTACCGCTGACCTCGCTGGCATTCATGGTGGTGTTCACCGCCATCAACCTGCTGGGAGTGCGCAATTACGGCGAGTTCGAGTTCTGGTTCGCCATCCTCAAGGTCGGCGCCATCATCGCCTTCATCCTGATCGGCATCGCGCTGCTGCTGGGCCTGCTGCCCAATGTGCCTTCGCCCGGTCTGGCCAACATCACCGGCCATGAAGGTTTCATGCCCAAGGGCCTGGCCGGCATCGGCGCGGCGCTGCTGGTGGTGATCTTCGCCTTTGGCGGCACCGAGATCGTGGCCGTGGCCGCGGCCGAAACCCAGGACCCGGAACGCAGCCTGGCCCGTGCCATCCGTACCGTGGCCTGGCGCATCCTGGTGTTCTACATCGGCTCGATCGGCGTGATCATCGCCGTGGTGCCGTGGAACAGCCCCACCCTCAAATCGCCGTTCGCCGCCGTGCTGCAGGTCGCCAACATCCCCGGCGCGGCCACTGCCATCACCTTGATCGCGGTGATCGCCCTGCTGTCGGCGCTGAACGCCAACCTGTACGGCGCCTCGCGGATGATCTATTCGCTGGCTGAACGGGGCGAGGCCCCGCGCTGGCTGGGCCTGACCAATACCCGTCAGGTGCCGGTGCTGGCGGTGATGGCCAGTGTGCTGTTCGGCTTTGCCGCCACCGTGCTGGAACTGGTGTTCCCGGACAAGGTGCTGCCGGTGCTGCTCAACGTGGTCGGCTCCACCTGCCTGCTGGTGTGGACCATCACCCTGGTCTCGCAGCTGATCCTGCGCCGTCGCGCCGAGCGCCTGGGCACGCCGCTGCCGTTCCGCATGGCCGGCTTCCCCTACCTGACGGTGCTGGCGCTGGCGATCCTGGGGCTGATCTTCGTGCTGCTGCTGAGCACCCCGGAAACCCGCCTGCAGTTCCTCTCGATGGCCGCCTTCACCGCTTTCATTGCGCTGTGCAGCGGCTTGGCAAGGAAGACCCGCCGCGCTTGACCATGCCAAATCAGCTGGGATTACAGCCCATCGCCACGATGGGCTTGTTTTAACGGGAAACTAACGGCAGGCTGCGCCCATCCGAGGCCAGTCATGCCGATCACAGACCCCCGCGTAGATACCTACATCGCCGATGCCGCCGCTTTCGCGCAGCCGATCCTGCGCGAGATCCGCCAGCGCGTGCACAACGGCTGCACCGCGGTGGAAGAGGCCATCAAATGGGGCATGCCGGCCTTCCTGTACAACGGCAAGCTGCTCTGTGGCATGGCGGCATTCAAGGCGCACGCCACGCTGGGGTTCTGGCAGCGCGAGGCGGGTAGCGGCGATGACTCGGCGATGGGCCAGTACGGCCGCCTGCAGTCGCTCCGCGACCTGCCCGGCAAGCGCGAGTTCACCCGCCAGCTACATGCCGCCATGCAACGTATCGATGCTGGCGTAACCCGCCCGCGGGCAACCCCACGAGCGCCCCTGCCAATGCCTCCGGCTTTTGCCGAGGCGCTGGCCGGTGCGGCGGCCGCCAAGGCACAGTTTGAATCGTTTCCCCCTGGATACCAACGCGACTATCTGGAATGGATAGGCGAGGCCAAACGCGAAAGTACCCGCCAGCGGCGTATCGCCCAGGCCATTGAGTGGTTGTCCGACGGCAAGCGACGCCATTGGAAACATGAGACACATTGACGTGGGACGCGCCAACGATTCCACTTCCCCCAAATATCCCCCAATCAGCCCTGTTGCTACGCCATGATCGACCTAGAAAGCCTCATCCAGCGCTCCATCGACCCTGCATCCGTCAGGCTGGAAGGTACCCTGACAAATCCGCCGTCGTTCGGCGTGTATGCCATCGAGAACATCGATGACGGCAGCACCCATTACCGCTTCGGCAATCATCCGGTGCGCATGCACGAACTGGAGGACAAGTTCGGCAGCGCCGAGCTGGAGTACCTGTTCCTTAGCCGTGAAGACGCCGCTGCGATGACTTCGGCCCTGAACCGCCCCGAAGCGGACTGAACAAGCCGAGGTAGCGCCGAGCCATGCTCGGCCGAGGCATTGCCGTGTAGTGCCGAGCCATGCGCGGCAGGGCCGTTGCCGGTGAATCCTCTTGCCGAGCATGGCTCGGCACTACATTTCGTTGCACCGGTGAGGCCCCTTGCCGCGCATCGCTCGGCGCTAGAATCGTGCGGGTTCTTGATATTAGTCATCGATAAAGCAGGCCCGCTGCGCGGAACATGGAACTACCCCCGAAGCCGGATAGTTCGCACCATGCTCAGCCCCACCCAACGCGACCTGATCAAAGCCACCGTCCCCTTGCTGGAGACCGGCGGCGAAGCGCTGACCAAGCATTTCTATGGCCGGATGCTGAGCCAGAGCGACGTCGCGCGCCCGCTGTTCAACCCCTCGCACCAGAGCAGCGGGGACCAGCCGCGTGCGCTGGCCAACTCGGTGCTGATGTATGCCAAGCACATCGACCGCCTGGAAGCGCTGGGTCCGCTGGTGGGTCAGATCGTCAACAAGCACGTTGCCCTGCAGATCCTGCCGGAGCACTACCCGATCGTCGGCCACCACCTGCTGGCCTCGATCCGCGAAGTACTGGGCCCGGACGTGGCCACCGACGAGATCATCGACGCCTGGGGCGCGGCCTACCAGATGTTGGCCGACCTGCTGATCGGCGCCGAAGAAGAAGTCTACGCCGCCAATGAGAAGGCCCCCGGCGGCTGGCGCGGTGCGCGTACTTTCCGGGTTGCCGAGAAGGTGCCAGAGAGCGCGGAAATCACCTCTTTCCACCTGGTACCGGTTGATGGCGGTGCGGTGGTGGACTTCAAGCCTGGCCAGTACATCGGCATGAAGCTGGAACTCGACGGCGAAGAAACCCGCCGCAACTATTCACTGTCGCGCGCAGCCAACGGCGTCGGCTACCGCATCAGCGTCAAGCGCGAAGGCAACGGCAAGGTGTCCAACCATCTGCACGACAAGGTACAGGTCGGCGACACACTGGAGTTGTTCGCCCCCGCCGGCGATTTCACCCTGGTTGCCGGCGAGCGCCCGATCGCCCTGATCAGCGGCGGCGTCGGCATCACCCCGACCCTGCCGATGCTGGAGCAGGCACTGGCCAGCGGCCGCCAGGTGCATTTCATCCATTGCGCACGCAATGGCCAGGTGCATGCGTTCCGCGAGTTCATCGCCGACCAGCAGAAACAGCACCCGCAGCTGCGCAGCTACACCTGCTACAGCGAGGCGCTGCCGGGTGATGCTGGCGACGCGGAGGGTTTCCTCAGCCGTGAACTGCTGGAGCAGTGGCTGCCAGCCGAGCGCGATATGGACGCCTACTTCCTCGGCCCGAAGCCGTTCATGGCGCAGGTGAAGAAGCTGCTGCGCGAAGTCGGCGTACCGGAAGCGCAGAGCCGTTACGAATTCTTCGGCCCGGCCGCTGCGCTGGAAGCCTGAGCGGCGCAGCCGCAAACGTGTGCGAGGTAGGAGGCCGGCGGGGAGACCCGCCGGTCTTCTTTGTTGTGGCGGCTACGCAAGCGCGGGCGGCAGCGCTAGGATGCGGCATCGCTCACTGCCCGGGGGAAATGCATGAACGTCTATGCCGTAGTGTTGGCCGCTGTATCGAGTTTCCTGCTGGGCGGCTTGTGGTACTCACCCGTCCTGTTCGGTCGTGCCTGGAACCGCGAGAATGGTGGTGAAGTCCCACAAGGGCATCCGGGCAAGGTGTTCGGCGTGGCCTTCGTGTTCTCGCTGCTGGCAGCGTTCGCCTTCGCCTGGTTTGTCGGTCCGCAGCCTGAGCTGCGCAAGGCCCTGCTATGCGGGCTGGTGGCCGGCTTCGGGATGGTCGCGGCCAGCTTCGGCATCAACTATCAATTTGCCCAGCGCAGCGGAAAGTTGTGGGCGATTGATGGTGGTTACCACACCGTACAGTTCGTGCTGTTCGGCCTGATCCTCGGCCTGTGGCACTAAGCCAGCACTAACAGCCGCCGCTGTTGCTGTTGCTGTTGCTGTTGCTGTTGCTGTTGCTGTTGCTGTTGCTGTTGCTGTTGCTGTTGCTGTTGCTGTTGCTCTAGCCCCCTCCCTTTGCCGCAGGCAAGGGGAGGGCTGGGGAGGGGTAGCCTTTGCCTTTGCAGTTGCCTTTGCCTTTGCAGTTGCCTCTGCAGTTGCCTCTGCTTTTGATCTACCGGGCCCCTTCCGCAGCGACGGAGCTGACGGACAAGACCCCGCACGGGGCGACGTGCAGGACGCACGTCGTTTTTCGACGATACAAGGATGTATCGTCGAAAAATCCCGGCAGCGGAGTGGACCTGGAGCGCATCGCGCGGAAGGCGCGTAGGCAGGGTGTGCTTTCTTTGGGCCACCTTTCTTTGCACAAGCAAAGAAAGGTGCGCTCGCGCGCCGAAGGCGGGCGAAAGCTCTGCACTTGCTCTGCACTTGCTTTGGCTTTGGCTTTGGCAGCAACAGCTGAAGCCAGGGCTTTCTCTCCCCTTCGGGGAGCGAGTTACTTTTCTTTGCTTGTGCAAAGAAAAGATAACCCAAAGAAAGCACACCCTGCCTCCGCGCCCACGCCGCTACGCGACGCGGGTCCACTCCGCCAGCGGGATTTTTCGACACGACATCCCTGTCGTGGCGAAAAACGACGTGCATCCATGCACGTCGCCCTTCGGGTTCTTCCCACTGGCTCCGTCGCTGCGGAAGGGGCCCGGTAAATCAAAGGCAGGAACAAGAGCAACGGCTAGAACAACCGCAACTGCAAAAGCTACCCCTCCCCAGCCCTCCCCTCCGCTTAGCGCAAGGGAGGGAGCGAAGCAGCGAAGCGGTGTTACGCCAGGTTTGCGCGTAGCCAGCGCATCACTGTTTCAACTACACCCAGCTTTTGCGGCACGTCCAAAGCAATTGCACGCGCAAAACCATCGGCGTTTCGAATGAACGTCTGGCGCGCGATACGCTGCGCCTGCTGCACCGTCGACTGCTGCCTGCGCAACTGCACGATCTGCACCGACGGCCGGCCCGGCGGCGCGAACTTCTGGTAGCGGCGCAGCTCGTCGGCAACCAGACCCACGTCGTTGTCTGCCTTGAGCTGACTCTCACCGGCCAACAACAGCTGTTCCAGCGCCGAACCTGCGACAGTCAGTACATCGCCATCGGCGATGAACATCGCGTGCGTCCCCAACAGCGCCAGTGCGCCATCGCGGTGCTGCAGTCGCTGCAGCTGCTGTGTCCACGGGAAAGTTGCGGGAGGGGTAGCCATGGCAGCCTGGAATAGTGGGAGGTGGCGAACTTTACGAGGTGGAACGGGGATGTTCCAGCGAAGAGTTTTCTCCCCTCTTTCCCCTTTCCCCTCTCCCCAACCCCTCTCCCGCAAGGGGAGAGGGGCTAGGATCCTGCACATTGAAGCATCGCTTGAAAGTGCAGCTTTGCTTCAAGCCCCTCTACCCTTGCGGGGTGAAAGGGGCCTGCTGACGAACCGAAGGTTCGTGGCACCTCGAACGACCTTGCGCTCGCGCAAGGGCTGAGGCGCGGAGCGGGGGTTGGGGAGAGGGGTTGGAGGCAAGCCTCCTACCTCACCCAATCACCCGCTTGAACGGCGGCAGGGAATCAATGATGCGCTTGCCATACCGGCGCGTCAGCAGACGCGAATCCAGGATGATCACCCGCCCGGTATCGGTGGAGGTGCGGATCAAACGACCCGAAAACTGGGTCAAGGTACGCAACGCATGCGGGATCGCGATCAGGTTGAACGAGTTCAAGCCGCGGCTCTCGAACCACTCGCTCAAGGTCGAGGTCTGCGGATCGGTAGGCACCGCGAACGGCACCTGGGTGATAACCACCGTGGTGCAGGCCTCGCCCGGCAGGTCGAGGCCCTCGCCAAACGAGTTCAGGCCAAACAACACCGAGCCCTCGCCCGCCGCCGTGCGCTTGATGTGCTCGTCGATCATCTTCTGCTTGGCACCGTCGCCCTGCACCAGGATCTTCTTGCGCAGCGAGGCCGGCATCAGCTCGGCCACCTTCTCCATCTTCCAGCGCGAGGTGAACAACACCATGCTGCCCTTGTCCCAATCCAGCTCGGCCACCAGGTACTTGGCCACTTCCTTGGGATGGCGCTCGCGGTCATCCGGCGTCACCGGGAACTGCGGCACGATCAGCTCGGCCTGGTTGGGCAGGTCGAACGGCGACGCCAGCGACACCATCTCCGCTTCCTCGGGAATGCCGTTGTCGATCGCCAATGACTGGAAATCACCGCCGCCGGTCAGCGTCGCCGAGGTCATCACCACCGAGTCCACTTCGTCCCACAGCAGCTTGCGCAGCACCATCGCCGCCGATACCGGCGAGCAATGCAGGATGTAGTCACCATCGCGTGACATGGTCACCCAGCGCGCGATCGGCGGCTGGCCCTCCTTGTCCTCGCGGCGCCAGCCGGCCCACAGGTTGTATTGCTGTTCGACCATTTCCTGGGCCATGCCCAGGTTGCGCTGCAGCCGCTCGACCGCCGGATCATCCTGCTTGCCCTTGGCCACCGCCGAAGCCGCCGCCGTTGCCCAGTTGAGCAGGGTGCGGGTTTCATCGGCCAGCACTTCGATCGGCTGGCGCCAGGACTCAGGCAGGCGGCCATTGGCAGCGCGCCACATCGGCTCGCGCTCATCGGGCTGCGGAATCCAGACGTTGCCGATGTCGTCGCGGAACGCCTTGAGCAGCTTGCTCACGCGCGAGGCCACATCGATGGCCTCATTTGGCAGCAGGTTGCCGATCTTGTCCTTGTCCACCGCGCGGTAGGCGCCGGCAATCAGGATCTGCAGGCGACCGGTACGCTTGGCCATGTCGTCCAGTGGCAGGTTGGCCGCGCCCTGGTCGATGGCGACGTTGCCGATATGGTGGCCTTCGTCCAGCACCAGCAGCATGTCGCCCGGCGGCGCGATCAGCGGCTGGCCACTGTCGCTGTCGCCCAAGGACAGCGCCGACAACAGCAGCGCATGGTTGGTGACGATGATCTGCGCGTCGCGCACTTCGGTACGCGCACGCAGCACCGGGCATTGCGCCGAATACGCGCAGCGGCGGCCGGCGCAGGCCGAGGCCGGCGTGGTGATGCGCATGCGCAATGTGGGGGTGACATTCTCCGGCGCATTGTCCAGGTCGCCGTTCCAGCGGCCTTCGATGAAGGCCTTGGTCAGCTTCTCGGCAACGTCCATTTCAATCGGTGCCAACGGCCGGTCATAGAGCTGCACGTCGTCGCCGAACATGCCCTCCTGCACGCCCTCGCCCTGTGCTTCGGCGGCGTTGCGCGTGCACAGGTAGCGGGTGCGGCCCTTGGCCAGCGCCACGGTGGCCTGCAGGCCGGTGGACTTGAGGAAGTTGGGGATATCGCGTTCGACCAGCTGCGACTGCAGGGCCACGGTGCCGGTGCTGATCACCAGCTTCTTCTTGCTGGCCAGCGCGATCGGCACGCCGGCAGTGAGATAGCCCAGGCTCTTGCCGACGCCGGTGGGCGCTTCCACCACACCGACGCCGCCGGTGCCCAACGCGCGCGACACCACGCCGATCATCTGGCTCTGCGAGCGACGCGTACTGAACCCCGGGGTGTTCGCCTGCAGTTTGGCGTAGGCGTCACGGATGCCGGTTTTCAGGTCTTCGGTCAGCGTCCGTGGTGCTTCTACTTTTTCCGTCACGCCAATCTGCCAGCAGCTCAATCAAGGCGGGCATTTTCCCATACCCGCCCGCATTCACCGAATGCGTTGCGGGCTCAGGCTTTGCCGGGAGCCTGCGGCCGCCGCAGGGCTTGCACCACTGCCCAGGCCAGCATGATGTAGCCCGCCGCTTCCAGCAGCGACAAGCCGATATGGCCGATGCTGAGCAGCGTATTCATCGCACCGATGCCGGAATAATTGCCGCTGGCGATGAGCACCAGCGGAATTGCCGTCAGCCCGCCGCCTATCAAGGTGACAGCCAGCAACAGGGACAATGCCCCCAAGGCCACGCTGCGCACCTTGCCACGCGGGCTGTCGAGCAGCATCACCACGGCAACGCCCAGGGCAATCATGATCGGCAGTCGGTAGCCGATGGAGACCAGCAAGGTGCTCAGCAATTCAGTGGCGTCCATGTCCTGCCTCAGTCCGCGGTGACCAACAGCGCATCACGACCACGCAGTTCGGCGTAGATCGCATCGGTTTCCGGTCGCATGCCATGCCACTGCTGGAAGCTCTCGGCGGCCTGCTCGACCAGCATGCCCAGGCCATCGAAGCTGTTGCGGCACCCCGCCGCCCGCGCCCAGGCCAGGAATGGAATCGAGGCCTCGCCGTAATTCAGGTCCACCGCCGTGGTCATGCTGTTGACCAGCGACAGCGGCAGGTTGAAGCCGCTGCCCTCGCCGCGTGCGGCCGAGGTTGCATTGATGATCAGTTCGAAGTCGCCCTGCTCGCGCAGCGCGTCCCAGTACGCGGAGATGGCACGGCCGGGTTCGCTCATCGCATCGACCAGCGCATCGGCACGTTCGGGCGAGCGGTTGACCACGATCAGTTCGAGGATGCCGGCATCCAGCAAGGCCGGTGCCACGCCACGTGCGGCGCCACCGGCGCCCAGCAGCAGTACCCGGCGGCCGCGCAGGTCAAGGCCGTGACGGCCGGTGAGATCACGCACCAGGCCGATGCCGTCGGTGTTGTCGCCATGCCAACGATCCCCCTTGCGCAGCAGCGTATTGACCGCCCCGGCGCGGTGCGCGCGCGAGGTGGTGGTGGCACATAGCGCGAAGGCGGCTTCCTTGTGAGGCAGGGTCACGTTGGCACCCACGCCGCCATCGGCGGCAAAGGCTTCCAGTGCAGCGGCGAAATCTTCCGGCGAGGCTTCGATGGCGCGGTAATCCACCTCGATGCCATGTGCCTTGCCGAACGCGGACTGGATGCGCGGCGACTGCGAATGGGCGATGGGCTGGCCGAAAACTGCGTAGCGTGGAGCGCTCATTGTGATCCTCTGCATGACCTAGACTGGACGCGACCCTGCTGGCTGGACCCCTATGCGGACCCGACGTTTACTGCTCGCGCTGACCCTGAGTTTACCCTTTAGCCCCGTTGCCTCGGCGCTTTCCGAGTTCGGCATCGAAGGCATGGGGGTAGTTTCCACCCGCGCCGATGAAATCCGCGCAACGCTGTCAGCGGACGGGCAACGCATCATCTGGGCCAGCAACCGCGAAGGCGGTGCCGGCGGCTGGGACCTGTGGCAGGCGACGCTGCAGGACAAGCGCTGGATGGAGCCGCAGCCGTTGGCCGTGAACAGTGCCGCTGATGAGATCGATCCTTTCCTCAGCACCGATGGCCGCTGGCTGTACTTCGCCTCCAACCGCAAAGGCGGCCACGGCGGCTTTGATCTGTACCGGGCTGCCGTCGCCGCCGATGGCAGCCTGGGCCGACCGCAGAACCTGGGCCCTGCCGTGAACGGCAGGCAGGACGAACGCTCCCCTGCACAGGCCGACGATGGCCGGCTGTTGTTCTCCAGCAATCGGGGTGGTGGCAGCGGTGGCTGGGACCTGTGGCGTGCAGCGGCAGCCGGTGAGGGTTTTGCCGCACCTGTTGCCTTGGCCGGCATCAACACCGCTGCCGACGAGCTGGACGCGAGCTGGCTGGGTGGCGGCCGCGGCCTGGTGTTTGCCCGCGCCAACGCGTCAGGCGGCGCGCAGCTGTGGCTGTCGCAGTGCCGGCAGGGGCAATGGGGTGAGGCGACGCTGCTGGGACTGTCGTTCAACAGCGCTGACGGCGACACACGCGGCGCGGCGATTGATGCCAACAAGCCCGGCGAACTGGTGGTCAGCGGCAAGGCGCGTTCGCCCAAGGCCGGCGGCATGGATCTTTACCGGATGAAGGCACCGCTGGTTGATGGGGATGATTCTTGTCGGTGAGGTTTTACCGGCGGGGCAAGAGCAAAAGCTCCCCCCTCCCCGACCCTCCCCTTCGCTGCGCGAAAGAGAGGGGGCAGAAGCAACCCCTCCCCAACCCTCCCCTTGGCCGGGGGGGGCAGGGGGGGCGGCGAGCGGGCGGGCGGGAATTTGGCCGGGGGCGGGGAGAGCCCCCGCCCGTTGGGCGGCCGCGACGGGGAG